>JAAVAG010000031.1 GCA_014804185.1 Lachnospiraceae bacterium | reverse complement strand
TAATGGTTTAAAACGAGGGAAAAACGAGGGATGAGACAGACAGGCGCAGCGGATAAGATGTGGCTCCCGGATAGAAGAGAAGGTGCGGCATATGATCAAAAGTATGACAGGATTCGGCAGATGTGAAATCATGGAGAACAACCGGAAATTTACGGTGGAAATGAAGTCGGTCAATCACCGGTATCTGGATGTCAATATGAAAATGCCCAAAAAATTGAATTTTTTTGAGGCAGCTATCCGGAATGAATTGAAAAATTATATGCAGCGCGGCAAAGTGGATGTCTTTGTCACTTATGAAGATTTTTCCGACAGCAATGTGAGCGTCAAGTACAACAGGGATACGGCGGAGACTTATCTGCAATATCTGAAACAGATGGCGTCGGAGTTTGATCTGGAGAACGATGTGCGTGTCTCCACACTGGCGCGTTTTCCGGAGGTTTTTTCCATGGAGGAACAGACCGTGGACGGGGACGAACTCTGGAGGCAGCTGCAGCACGCCCTGAGAGGAGCGGCGGAGGAGTTTGTGGAAGCGCGGATCCGCGAGGGAGAGAATCTGAGAGAGGATCTGATCCGCAAACTGGATCAGATGCTCCTGGAAGTGGATTTTATCGCGGAGCGGTCACCGGTTATCATTGCGGATTACAAACAGAAACTGCGGGAAAAAGTGAAAGAACTGCTGGAAGATACGAAGATTGACGAGAGCAGGCTTCTGATGGAGGTTACGATCTATGCGGACAAGGTCTGCGTGGACGAGGAACTGGTCAGGCTGAAAAGCCATATTGAGGCGACCAGGGCGGCTCTGACAGAGGGCGGCAGCGTCGGAAGAAAGCTGGATTTTATCGCCCAGGAGATGAACCGGGAGGCGAACACGATTCTGTCCAAAACCACCGATCTGGAGATTTCGGACCGCGCCATCAATCTGAAGACGGAAATTGAGAAGATCCGCGAGCAGATTCAGAATATAGAATAAACGGAAGAGGCATTTTATGGGAAAGCTGATACATATCGGTTTTGGCAATATTGTGAATACCGGTAAGATCGTGGCGATTGTCAGCCCCGATTCAGCCCCGATAAAGCGTCTGGTACAGAGTGCCAAAGAGAGCGGCAGGGCTATCGACGCCACACAGGGCAGAAAGACAAAAGCGGTTCTGGTCATGGAAAACAGCCAGCTGGTGCTGTCGGCGCTTTTGCCGGAGACGATTGCCAGCCGCGCACAGGTGGAAGGCGGTGGAAATGATGAAGCATAGCAAGGGGATTCTGGTTGTGGTGTCAGGATTTGCGGGAGCCGGAAAAGGTACAATTATGCGGCAGCTACTGGAAAACTATGACAATTATGCTCTGTCCGTCTCCATGACTACCAGGCAGCCCAGGCAGGGCGAGCGGGACGGTGTGGAATATTTTTTTTCCAGCAGGGAAGATTTTGAAAAAAAGATTGCAGAAGACGGTCTGATAGAGTATGCTGAATATTGCGGGAATTATTACGGTACGCCCAGGCATTATGTGGAGCAGCAGCTTTTATCGGGCAGGGATGTGATCCTGGAGATTGAGATCCAGGGGGCTTTTCAGGTGAAGAAGAAGTTTCCCGAGGCGGTTCTTGTATTTGTCACGCCGCCCGGCGCCGCGGAATTGAAAAGGCGGCTGGTGGGAAGAGGAACGGAGACCATGGAGGTGATCGACAGGCGCATGAGGCGTGCCGCTGAGGAGGCGGAGCACATGGGCGATTATGATTATCTGGTGGTCAACGATGATTTCCGAACCTGTGCGGAGGAGATCCACCGGATTATACAGGCGTCCAGAAGAAAGCCCGGGTGCAATGAAGAATTTATAGAGGAGATAAAAGCGGAATTAAAAGCTTTATCGAAAGGAGATAATTAAATGTTACATCCATCTTATTCTGATTTGATGAAAGTGGTCAACAGCGAAGTCGAACCGGGAGAGGAGCCGGTGGTGAGCAGCCGGTATTCTATTGTGATGGCTACCTCCAGGCGGGCAAGGCAGATTATCGGCGGCGACGAGGCGCTGGTGGATGAGAAAGGAAAAAAGCCGCTGTCCGTTCCGGTGGAAGAAGTGAACCAGGGAAAGATCAAGATCTTAAGCGACGAGGAATAGAAGCATAAAAGAGAAAAAAAAGAGAAAGACCGGAACCGGGATTTCTCTTTTTAGCATGGGAACCCGCGATATACGGAGAGCAGGGGTTAGGGGTGTAAGTTTGAAAATACTGTTTGTATCTCTGGGATGCGATAAGAATCTGGTGGATTCGGAGATGATGCTGGGCAGGCTCAGGGAGAGGGGATATGAATTTACTGACGATGAGACAGAGGCGGAGGCCGCCGTGGTCAATACCTGCTGTTTTATCGGCGATGCCAAGGAGGAGAGCATCCAGACACTTCTGGAACTGGCGGAACTAAAAAACAGCGGCCGGATCAGGGCGCTGGTGGCGGCCGGATGTATGGCACAGCGCTATAAAGAGGAGATTCAGAAAGAGATTCCGGAGGTGGATGCGATCGTAGGAACCGCATCCATCGCGGATATTGCGGACGCAATGGATGCGGCGCTGGCGGGAAAAGGGAAAAACTACTATAGGGATATCAATGAGGCGCCGGACGGACGGCTGGAGAGAGTCGTAACAACGGGCGGCCATTTTGCATATCTTAAGATTGCGGAGGGGTGCGACAAGTGCTGCACCTACTGTATTATTCCAAAGGTGAGAGGGCATTACCGCTCCGTGCCGATGGAGGATCTGGAGCGGCAGGCGCGCCTGCTTGCGGAGAACGGAGTGAAAGAACTGATCCTGGTGGCTCAGGAGACGACGCTGTACGGCGTGGATCTGTATGGGAAAAAGAGTCTGCCCCGCCTTTTGGAACGGCTGGCGCAGATTCCCGGGATCCGCTGGATCCGTCTTCTGTACTGCTATCCGGAGGAAATAGACGGAGAATTGATAGAGACGATCAAAAAAGAAGAAAAAGTGTGCCATTACTTGGATCTTCCCGTTCAGCACGCGTCGGATCCGGTGCTGAAGCGCATGGGCAGGCGCACCGATCAGGCGCGTCTGCGTGAGATGATAGGACTGCTTCGCAGAGAGATTCCGGATATCTGTCTGAGAACCACACTGATCACCGGTTTTCCGGGGGAGACACAGGAAGATCACGAACAGCTTCTGCAGTTTGTGGACGAGATGGAATTTGACCGTCTGGGTGTGTTCACCTACTCCCAGGAGGAGGATACCCCGGCAGCCGATATGCCGGAGCAGGTACCCGAGGAGGTCAAAGAGGACAGAAAAAACGAAGTGATGGAACTGCAGCAGGAGATTGCTTTCGAGAAAGCGGAAGACATGGCAGGGAGAGTGCTTCTGTGTATGGTGGAAGGCAGGATGGCGGATGAAGACGTCTATGTGGCGCGCACCTATATGGATGCGCCGGAGGTGGACGGATATCTGTTTATAGACACGTCCGAGACCCTGATGACAGGGGACTTTGTGAGGGTGAGAGTGACGAAAGCAAACGGATATGACCTGATCGGAGAAATTGCAAGCGATTGATTGACCGCCCGCCAAAGCGGGCATGAGAGGGTAAGGCTGAATAAAAATGTGTATTCGGCCTGTTGAAGGGAATGCGTGCCGCAGCGCGCAGATGGGTGTAAAAATGAATCTGCCAAATAAACTTACTATTTTCAGAATAATTCTGATTATTCCGTTTGTGCTGTTTCTGTTGGGGGGCTTTCATCAATGGAGTTGGTTTACCGCCGTTTTCGGGGGTATTATGGAATTTGTGGACTGGATTGCGCTGGCGCTCTTTATCCTCGCCAGTCTGACAGATCTTCTGGACGGGAAGATTGCCCGAAAATATAATATGGTGACAAATTTTGGAAAGTTTATAGATCCTCTGGCGGATAAGCTGCTGGTATGTGCGGCGTTGGTGTGTCTGGTAGAGATGGACAGGATCCAGGCATGGGTCGTGATCATTATTCTGAGCAGAGAGTTTATTATCAGCGGATTCCGTCTGGTGGCGGCCGACAAGGGCGTGGTGATTGCCGCAAGCTACTGGGGAAAATTCAAGACCACGTTCCAGATGATCATGATCTGTCTGCTGATCGTCGATAACGGAAAATTTTTCTTTCACAATTCCGGGGAAATACATCTGGCGGCGGTTGTGGTGATGTGGATCGCACTGGCACTGACCGTGATTTCGCTGGTGGACTATATATGGAAGAACAAATCGGTGATGGCGGAAAAATGACCGGAAGAGTATATCCGGCAGCATGGTATGGGTGATCATATGGATATAGAAGATAAAATTGTTCGGATTCTGATGGAAAAGAATATGAAAATATCCACGGCTGAATCGTGTACGGGAGGTCTGGTGGCCTCCAGGCTTGTGAATGTGCCGGGGGTATCGGATGTCTTTGAGGAGGGCTATATCACGTATGCCAATGAGGCGAAAGAACGGATCCTGGGAGTGAGAAAGGATACGCTGCAGTGTTTCGGAGCGGTAAGTCCGCAGACGGCGGAGGAGATGGCGCTGGGCGCTGCAGGGCGGACGCATGCCCACTGCAGCATCGCCACCACAGGGATCGCGGGACCGGGCGGCGGAACGCCGGAAAAACCTGTGGGACTGGTGTACATTGCCTGTCTGGTACAGGGACGGGTACAGGTACACAGATGCCTGTTTGAGGGCGACAGGCAGGAGGTGCGAAGAAAGGCCTCCCAGGCTGCGCTTCAATTTATGCTGGAGCAGCTGGAGGCGGAGATTCGGCTTGAAGCATAACCGTTTATGGAGAGCAGGTTCCGGAAAACCGGAACTGAAAACGCAGAAACAGATGACAGATAAGATGGATGAGACAGAGGTGAAGAAATGCCTGATATCAGTAAATTTGAATTTTGTCCCAGATGCGGCGCAGTGACGAGGGACGGACAGTGCCAGAGCTGCGGCTACAGAAAATCGGACATGCAGGGACAATACAGCGGCGCGCAGGGACAATACGGCGGCGCACAGCAGAGCGGTAATGAATTGCAGCAGGGCGCATATCAATATCCGTATCAGGATGCGCAGCCCAATCCCTATCAGAGTTCCTGCCAGAATATGTATCCCAATATGTATCCAAATATGTACCCTGATGTGTATCCGCCCGCGGGCCAGATGCCGAAGAAAAAAGGGGGCGGCGCCGCCGCTGCTGTGGCAGTGCTTGCCGCATTGCTGGTTATCGCGGTTTTTGGCGTTTCCTTTGCCGCGTTTCGTTCGTTGGGAAGAGGCGGCACAAAAGATCCCAGAGATTACGCCTGGTTTGTAGGCGATGACAAGGTGGATAAAGACAAGGACAGGGACAAAAATCAGGGCGGAGACAGAGAGCAGGACAGGGAGCCTGAAACAACGGATCCGCAGACTCCGGATCAGACCGTTCCGGAGCGGGAACCTGTGGACGGAGAGTATTATGGAGAATTATACAGCGTGCTCCGCGACGATCTGGATTATCGGGTCAGTATGGAAGAAGGACATTTCACACTCCAGGAGTACGAAAACGTGGAGGTAAACATCAGTTATCCGCAGATTTCGGGAGACGTGGAAAACCTGGAGTATCTGAATGAAATCCTGGAATATGAATATCAGTATTATCTGGAATTTTTCACCTATGATTATGAGCCGGATATGGATCCGGACAGCTACTATATCTGTCTGGCGGACTGCTATATCACCTACATGGACGAAAATGTGATGAGCGTGGTATTCCGCGAGGAGGTGCTTCTGGACTGGTTCAGCGCCATCAACTTTTACTGCCTGAATTTTAATATGAAAGACGGCGTGGTGATGAACAACACAGAAATGCTGTATATGGATCAGGATTTTGCCCTGGAATTCCGCAAAAGGGAGATCAAGGAGAACGGCGATAACTGGCTGACGGATTATTCGGATCAGGAGATTCTGCAGATGCTGCGGGATCCTGATTATCTGGTAATCTTTTATACGCCCATGGGGATGGAGGTAGGGCTGAACATGCAGGAAGTGGTGCTCTACGTCACATTTGCGGACTATGAGAAGTTTCTGGGGAGTTACTGAGACGCTTTGTGGAGAAATAGGAAATGAGAAGAAAGCGATGGCGAAAAATGGTTCTTGCCGTCTGGCTTCTGGCGGCGGTATGCGCGCTGTGGGGCTGCGGCGGAAAAGATATGGAGGAGACAGTGACGGAACTTGGCGTGGACGGGTATGTCTATCTTCCGGAAAAAATTGCCACAACCTACCGTGGCTTGTATACTCTTCCGAACGGTTTCGACAGGCCTATTAAAGCTGCGGGCAGCCTGTTTTTCAGAGAAATGGTAACCGGCGGCTACGCAGTCAGGAAAGGGACGCTGAATCTGGAAGAAAAGAAGGTGCTTCTTGATGGAAAAGAGGCCGTTTTTGCGATCTCCGGAGATGGCATTCTGCTGAAAGACGCGGCGCAGACATCCGGGGAGGAGGAGATCTTCTCTTTGCTGGACGATGCGGTGGAGACAGGCATGGCCATTGCGGAGCGGGGAGCGGTCAAATCGCTGACAGTGGATCCGGAGGCATGTTACGGACGATTTTACTTGCTGGATTATGCGGTGGATGAGGAACAGAATGTTTATCTGATCCTGCAGTACAATGAAGGCAATTATTTTACAATGGATCAGCGGGGATATCTTGTCTGCAAGATGTCGGCGGCGGGAGAATGGGGATGGAGGCTCTTTTTTTCTTAACTGGAAACAGTGATGAAAGGATGCCTTGCTGTGGACGGGCAGGGTGGTGTGTACGTGCTTGCGCGGGAGGGGATTTTCGCTGTAGGAAGTGAGGGACAGTGCTGTGACACGGTCAGAACGGACACTTTCAAAGGGGAAAATGTTTCCGAGAGTCTTGTGGGGGACTCCCAGGGAAACGTGTATTATCTGGTACAGGGAATATATGAGGGTGGCTGTAAATGGATAAAAGTGGAGAGAGACGGGCGGGGCGGCGTCTCTCTGCAGGAAGCCGGAGAAGTATTGAGCGGAGAATGGATGGACGGCGGGACCGTATATGATGGAAATCTGTATCTGTCTTATCCCAGTGCAGGGCGGCTTAGCAGATACCAGGCGATTTCCGCAGGAGATATTTCTGAGGGAGAAACGGTGCTGAAATGGCTGGAAAGCAATATGAGCGGCGGCTGCGTCCGGGAGATCATGGTTCTGGATCTGGAAAATATTCTGGTGTGGTATGAGGAGACGGGAGAGAAAGGGCTTTTCTTGCTGTCAAAGACATCGGTGGAGGGGATGCCGGAGAGAGAACAGGTGAGACTGGCGGTTTTTGGGTCGGGAACCTCATTGCAGGCAAGCATCGCAAAATTTAACAGAAGAAGCAAGGAGTATTATGTGATCCTGGAGGACTACGGCTATTATGACGATGAAACGAGCGCCGCAAAGGTGCGTATGGATACAGCGCTGGCATCCTCCAATCCGCCGGATCTTATTGATCTGTACGGACGGGATTTAAGAAAGGATATGGAGAAAGGGCTTTTGGACGATCTGATCCCTTATCTGGCCCGTGATGGTGAGCCGGATCTGGAAGACTTTCTGGAAAATGTGCTGGAAGGATATACATTTGACGGAAAACTGGCAGGGATACCGTTAGCCTTTAACATCTCCATAACAGCCGGGCGTCTGTCCCAGACGGAGCACCTGGAAAGCTGGACGATGGAGGATGTCTATGAGCTGATGGAACGGTATCCGGACATGAATCTGCTGGGGGCCGCGGACGGCACGGAATGCAATACAAGAGAGAATCTGCTGGGAAGTTTCTGCTCCGATTATTATCTGGAGGCATTTGTGGACTGGGAGGAGGGAACCTGCAGCTTTGACAGCGACGATTTCCGAAAACTTCTTTTGTGGGTGGAAAAATACGGAAAAGAGACACAGGAGATTTCCGGACTCGTTTATGCGGGGTATATGTCTGAGGACGATCTGCTGATGGAAAACTGGCTGGATTTTGAGAAAGGCGCCCAGTGGGAGGTCCGTTTCGGTGAGGAGATTCGTCTGCTTGGCTATCCCACAGTGGATGGCAAAGGATGTGCGCATCTTTCGTCTGACGCGCCTTTCGGAATTGTTGCGGGAGCCGGGAATAAAGAGGGCGCATGGGAGTTTTTGAAATTTTATCTTATGCAGGAAGTAGATTACTACCCCTTTTCTCCCAGAAAGTCGGTGATGCAGGAGAGAATGGAGCAGGCCACAAAGCAGGACTATATTGTTGATGAGCCCAGGCCGTTGTACTGGCTGATCATTGGCAATGAAAGTGTGCCCTGTTATGCCACACGCCAGGAGCTGGTGGATCAGATCATGGATTTTATCGAGAAAATAGATTTTAGCGCCGACTCGGCTCAACGGAACGAAATCATCAACATTGTTACGGAGGAGGCGGAGTATTACTACAGAGGGAACAAGAGCCTGGATGAAGTAGTAGATATTATCCAGAGAAGAGTTTGGCTGATGCTGCAGGAGAGAAAGTGAAAGAAGCAGGCGTATTTCTGATTTTTCCCTTGTCTCTGCATGGAAGCCATGATATAATGACTTTGTTATTTTCGCGCGCAGGCTGGCCTGCGCGCGGGCATTTCTGGTAACATAAGGACAACTCGCGGAGCGTGGTGTCCGTTGTTTTTGCCGCCCGTTCGGGAGGCAAGTCGGGGCGTTTCGCCGTATAGAATCCAAATCAAAATAAAAAAATGAGGAGGGAGGTGCCAAAGGGAGGTTTATGGGACATTAAATAGTGTATGATAAAAAAAGATTGACAAAGGCGAACGGATGTTTTATATTGGATAATACAGAACAGACGTTCCTTGATTAAAGGAGAGAGACGATGGAAAAAAATGAAAAAATGAAAGCATTGGATGCCGCCCTTGCGCAGATAGAGAAACAGTACGGCAAAGGCGCGGTTATGAAGCTTGGTGATCCCGCCAACCAGATGAATGTAGAAACCATTCCCACAGGATCCTTGAGTTTGGATATTGCGCTGGGGATGGGCGGTATTCCCAAGGGAAGAATCATTGAGATATACGGACCGGAATCCAGCGGTAAGACGACGGTTACCCTTCATATGATCGCTGAGGTGCAGAAACGGGGCGGTATTGCGGGGTTTATCGATGCGGAGCATGCCCTGGATCCCGTGTATGCCAAGAATATCGGCGTGGATATCGACAATCTGTACATATCCCAGCCGGATAACGGGGAACAGGCTCTGGAGATCACGGAGACCATGGTGCGCTCAGGCGCCGTTGACATTGTGATCGTGGACTCCGTTGCGGCGCTGGTGCCAAAGGCGGAGATCGAGGGAGATATGGGAGACTCCCATGTGGGCCTGCAGGCGCGGCTGATGTCCCAGGCACTGCGCAAACTGACCAGCGTAATCAGTAAATCAAACTGCACGGTGGTGTTTATCAACCAGCTTCGCGAGAAGATCGGGGTGATGTTCGGAAATCCCGAGACCACCACAGGCGGACGCGCCCTGAAATTTTACGCGTCTGTTCGAATGGATGTAAGGCGCGTCGAATCCCTGAAGCAGGGGGGCGAAGTGATCGGAAACCGCACCCGTGTGAAAGTGGTCAAAAATAAGATTGCCCCTCCGTTTAAAGAAGCGGAATTTGATATTATGTTCGGGGAGGGAATCTCCACGGTGGGCGATACCCTGGATCTGGCGGCGGAGAACGGCATTATTAACAAGTCCGGCGCATGGTATTCCTATAACGGCAATAAGATCGGACAGGGCCGGGAGAATGCGAAACAGTATCTGAAAGATAATCCGGCTGTGTGCGAGGAAGTGGATCACAAGGTGCGCCAGCATTTCGGAATGGAGAAAACCGCGGGAGAGCAGCCGGAAGAGGGCAGGGCATCCGCCGGGACGCCTGCCAAAGACAAGGCGGAGAAAGCAGGGGCCAAGGCAGCGGATAAGCCTGAGAAAGCGGAGAAAGCGGACAAATGACAGTAACGCAGATTGTGGAGCATACAAAGTCAAGAAGCAAAGTATATATTGATCAGGAATTCGCCTTTGTTTTATACAAAGGCGAATTGCGCCGCTATCATATATCCGAGGGAAACGAGATCGACATGCAGGACTATCATTCTCTGATGCATGACATTCTGCCCCGGCGGGCAAAACTCCGCTGCATGAATCTGTTAAAGAGCAGAGATTATACCAGACATCAGTTGAAAGAGAAGCTGAAGCAGGGATTTTATCCGGAGGAGGTTATGGAGGAGGCGCTGGACTATGTAGCCTCTTTCCGCTATATAGATGATGACAGGTATGCGCTGGATTATATCCGCTGCAGCAGTGATAAGAAGAGCAGACGGCGCATAGAGGCGGATCTGGCGAAAAAGGGATTGGATCGGGACACCGTATCCGGAGCCTGGAGCCGTTGGGCAGATGAGGGAAATGTGCAGGATGAGGAGAAACAGATTGCCAGACTGCTGGAAAAAAGGCATTTTCAGGCGGATCAGGCGGACAGAAAGCAGCTGCAGAGTACCTATGCCTTTCTGGCCAGAAAGGGATATTCGGCTGAGAGTATACGAAAAGCAATGAAAAATGACTGGGACGAAGAGTTCTGCTTGACATAATTCCTATTTTATCTTACAATTTATATGTTGTAGATTGCTTGTTAGAATGTGCGTTATTCCATTTAAGGATGCCGGATACATACATTCTATAATTGATAGTTATACAATGATAACTTAATAAGGAGGTGCTCCTGTATATGCTTTGGTATATTTTAGGAGCGGTAGCAATCACTCTTGTAATTTCTGTGCCTGTTACGGCAGTCGTGGCAACCAATCGACGCAAGAAATATGTGGAATCCAAGATTGGAGATGCGGATGTCAGGGCAAGAGAGATTATCGATGAGGCCTTAAAGACTGCGGAGTCTAAAAAGCGTGAAGCGCTGCTTGAGGTGAAGGAAGAGTCCATTCGCACAAAGAATGAACTGGACAAGGAGATCAAGGAACGCAGGGCGGAGGCCCAGCGCTATGAGAGACGCGTGCAGCAAAAGGAAGAGACCATCGACAAGAAGACGGATGCTATCGAGAAGAAAGAAGCTAGTTTGGCAGCGAAGGAAGAGTCTCTGAACAAGATGAAAGAGGAAGTCTCCAAGCTGAACGAACAGAGAGTGCAGGAACTCGAGCGGATTTCCGGTTTAACCTCTGAACAGGCAAAAGAATACTTATTGAAAATTGTTGAAGATGAAGTAAAGCATGAAACGGCCGTGATGATCAAGGAAATGGAGAGTCGGGCCAAAGAAGAAGCAGACAAAAAAGCAAAGGAATATGTAGTGACAGCAATTCAGAAATGTGCGGCAGACCATGTTTCTGAAACTACAATTTCCGTAGTACAGCTGCCGAACGATGAGATGAAAGGCCGGATCATTGGAAGAGAGGGACGGAATATCCGTACTCTGGAGACAATGACAGGTGTGGATCTGATCATCGACGATACGCCTGAGGCGGTTATACTCTCAGGTTTTGACCCGATCCGGCGTGAAGTGGCACGAATCGCCCTGGAGCGGCTGATCGTGGATGGGCGCATACATCCTGCCAGAATTGAGGAAATGGTAGAAAAGGCGCAGAAAGAAGTAGAAGTAATGATCAAGGAAGAGGGGGAAGCCGCAACGCTGGAGGTTGGCGTACATGGCATTCATCCCGAACTTGTAAGACTGCTTGGTAAGATGAAATTCAGAACAAGCTATGGTCAAAACGCATTGAAGCATTCTATTGAAGTGGCACAGCTGTCCGGTTTGCTGGCGGCTGAGATGGGACTTGATGTGCGGCTTGCAAAACGTGCGGGACTGCTGCACGATATCGGCAAGGCTGTGGATCATGAAATGGAAGGTTCCCATATTCAGCTGGGCGTTGAACTTTGCAGAAAATACAAGGAAAACGCAACTGTGATTAATGCTGTTGAATCACACCACGGAGATGTGGAAGCTACATCCCTGATTGCATGTATTGTACAAGCTGCTGATACAATATCCGCTGCAAGACCAGGGGCCAGAAGAGAAACTTTGGAAACCTACACCAGTAGGCTCAGACAATTAGAAGAAATCACAAACAATTTCAAAGGTGTTGACAAATCTTTTGCTATTCAGGCAGGCAGAGAAGTTCGCGTAATGGTAGTTCCGGAGCAGATTTCGGATTCGGACATGGTTCTGTTGGCGAGGGATATTTCCAAGCAGATTGAGGCTGAACTGGAATACCCCGGACAGATCAAGGTAAATGTTATCCGTGAAAGCCGCGTAATTGATTATGCTAAATAAAACAGAATAAGAAAATGATAAAATGGAAATCAAGAGATTGGTTTCCATTTTTTTATTTTGGGTATTGTCTTCCCGGATATTATATAGTAGAATAGACAAGATGTGTATGATTGTATACGATAATCCAATAGAATAAGGATGGTGGAACAGGATGAAACCCTATAGTGAAATGAGCAAGGAAGAATTACGGGCATTGCGGGAAGAATTGGAAAAGCAGTATGAGGATGTAAAGAGCAGGGGCCTGAAGCTGGATATGTCCAGGGGAAAGCCCTCGGTAAGTCAGTTGGATATGACCATGGGAATTATGGACGTATTGGATTCTCACAGCGATATGAGGACAGAAGCGGGCATTGACTGCAGAAATTACGGAAATCTGGACGGAATTCCGGAGGCAAAGGCCATGATGGGCGGCATAATGGGAGTTCCGGCGGAAAATGTGATTATATGCGGAAACGGAAGTCTGTCTGTCATGTACAATGCGGTGGCATCCTCCATGACGCATGGTGTGTGCGGCTGTAAGCCCTGGGGCAAGCTGGATCAGGTGAAATTTTTGTGCCCTGTGCCCGGGTATGACAGACACTTCACTATTATGGAATATTTTGGAATAGAGATGATCAATATCCCCATGACGGAGCAGGGACCGGATATGGATCTGGTGGAGCACTATGTGAATACGGATCCGGCGGTAAAAGGAATCTGGTGTGTGCCGAAATACTCCAACCCTCAGGGAATATCCTATTCCGATGAGACAGTGAGGAGATTTGCGGCGCTGAAACCCGCGGCTCCCGACTTCAGAATTTATTGGGATAATGCCTATGCGATCCATCATCTCTATGAGGATGAGCAGGACGAGATTCTGGACATTCTGAGCGAGTGCGAGAAAGCGGGAAATCCGGATATGGTGTATGAATTTGCATCCACCTCCAAGATCAGCTTTGCCGGCGGCGGAATCGGTGTGGTGGCGGCTTCCCTGAATAATCTGCAATATATCAGAAAGTGGATGAACGTGCAGACCATCGGATATGATAAGGTCAATCAGCTGCGCCATGTGAGATTTTTTAAGGACATGGACGGATTAAAGGCACATATGCGCAGACATGCGGATATTCTGCGTCCGAAGTTTGAGGCGGTGCTGAATGTACTGGAACGCGAGTTGGGAGGCCTGGGAATCGGCAGTTGGACAAAGCCCAAAGGAGGGTATTTCATTTCTTTTGAGGCTATGGACGGATGCGCCAGAGAAATCGTGGCAAAGTGCAAAGAGGCGGGTGTAATCATGACAAACGCGGGAGCTACCTATCCGTACGGAAAGGATCCCAAAGACAGCAATATCCGCATTGCGCCTACATTTCCCACTCCGGAGGAACTGGCACAGGCGGCGGATTTATTTGTACTCTGTGTAAAGCTGGTCAGTGTATGCAGGCTGCTTGATCAGTAAAATGTGAAGAATGAACCTCATGCTTGTGTCATATGATGTTAGAGGAGGTAGCATGAGCATGAGGTTTTTTCATACGGCAGGAAGGCGGCGAAATATTCCGTTGCTTTTTCTGTTTCTGGCGGGATTTGTGGCAGGTGTATTTCTCATGAATGTGGGAAAGAAGACCTTGCTGGAAAATACAGGGTTTCTGGATGAATACTCCCTGTATCAAATGAAATATATGTCAGTAGAGAGCAATGTGTTTTTTGTGTATGTGCTGAGGAAGAGACTTGGAACGATGGGTGTGATCCTGCTTCTTGCTTCCACCTATCTGGGGCTGGCGGTGCTGTACGCTTATTCGATGTGGCTGGGCGCATCCCTTGGGATGCTGCTTACGGCGTCGATTATCCGATACGGGCTGAAAGGAATCTTTCTTCTGCTTACGGCGGCATTTCCGCATTATATTCTGTATGTTCCTGTATGGATCATGATGTTTTGCAGTGCAAGAGAATTATATGCCTCCGGAGGCATATCGGGCAGAGGCGGGGGCGGCAGGGATAAAGGGCAGGAAATCCGCAGGAGAGCGGTGGTATTTCTGACCATGGCCGGAATCGTTACAGTGGGCGCATGGCTCGAAAGTTACATAAATCCAGGACTGGTAACCGGACTGTTGAAAATCTTTTAGGGATTTTCAACAGTTTCGGTTTTTTATTCATAGTCTGCAATGTCATAGATCAGTTTCTCCGTGTCTTCCCAGCCAAGGCAGGGATCGGTAATGGATTTTCCGTAAACGCCGCCGCCTATCTTCTGACAGCCCTCCACGATATAGCTTTCAATCATAACGCCTTTTACCAGGGTATGGATGTCGGGACTGAGTTTGCGGCTGTGCATGACTTCCTTGACGATCCGGATCTGCTGTGCAAACTGCTTGCCGGAATTGTTGTGGTTGGCATCAATGATACAGGCCGGATTTTTCAGATCACGTTCGTTGTACAGGGTAAGCAGGGTATTCAGATCCTCGTAATGATAGTTGGGAAGCGAGCGTCCGTATTTATTCACTGCGCCTCTTAAGACGGTATGGGCCAGCTCATTGCCCGTAGTGCTTACCTCCCATCCCCGGTATATGAAAGAATGCGGATGCTGTGCGGCGTACACGGAATTGAGCATAACGGAAAAATCCCCGCTGGTAGGGTTTTTCATGCCTGCAGGTACATCGAAACCGCTGACCGTCAGCCGGTGCTGCTGATCTTCCACAGAGCGCGCTCCGATGGCCACGTAGGAGAGGATATCGGAGACATAGCGCCAGTTTTCGGGATAGAGCATTTCATCGGCGGCTGTAAGACCGCTCTCCTCAATGGCGTGGATCTGCATCTTCCGCATGGCGATCAGGCCCGCCAGAAAATCGGGCTTTTTTTCCGGATCTGGCTGAGAGGCGATGCCCTTGTAGCCCTCTCCGGTGGTGCGGGGCTTATTGGTGTAAATCCTTGGGATCAGGATCAGTTTATCCTTTACTCTCTCATTGACCTTTCTCAGCCGTGTCACATAATCGCACACGGCGGCTTCGTTGTCC
>JAAVAG010000030.1 GCA_014804185.1 Lachnospiraceae bacterium | reverse complement strand
CGTCTGGCTTAAGAGCGCGCTGAACACCATGGAACTTGACTTGTAAGCCGTGGTATTGACGTTTGCGATATTATGACCGATAACGTCCATCCTTGTCTGGTGGGTCTTCAGACCTGAAACACCAGAAAAAAGTGATCTCATCATAGTAAAATGACCTCCTTGTTTGAAAACCAACCCGCCGGTCGCCGGTATTTCCCTCTGTCAGTCGGGAAAAGTCAGCCCCCTTGAAAGGTCCGGCTATATAATCACCGCGCCGTCGATGTTGGTAAATATGTTTTCGTTTGTCTCTGCCTGATCCATTGCCGTAATCACCGTTTTATTCGGTATGTTTACAATAAAGGCCAGCTGATCCATCAGTACAAGCGATTCCTGAATTCCCTTTTCCCCGGCCTTTCTGGTTCCGTCGCTGAGGCGTTCCATCTGACTGTCCGAGAGTGTGATCTGACGATCCGCCAGTCTGCTCGCCGCATGCTTGGAAAATTTAAGGCTGCCCGCCTCCTGTACCCTCTGGAAACTCTCCTGCGCCGTCCGCGTTCTCAAGATATCCTGAAAGGAAACTTCTGTCTCGCCGGGTGCTTTCACGCCCGCCGGGTTCTGGTTTATGTACTGATTCTTCAACTGACTGGGGGAGAGATAATTACTGTCCTGTATCCTCATCCGCATCACCTGTTCCGTCAGTCTTTTCTGTGTCATCCGTGTCATCAGTTTCAGGCGTCGTTCCCGCAGCGCCTGCATTGTTCTTGTTCTCTTCGATCTTCCGCAGTTCTTTCAGCTTCTCCACGTATTTCTCCAGAGTCTCTGCCTTTTCCTTGGCAACGAAAGTCTTCTCATAGTCCGTCATATTGTCATAGATGTCTTTCAGCTTGTCGATGGTTTCACCATCCGCCGCAACACTGATGGACTCTACATGAGGAAGTCTGTTCAGGGTGTTCACCCAGTCTGTGGCTTTCTCGTAAGCCGCCAGGTAATCTTTGTCTGCCACTGTATACAGGTCATCCAGCGAATACAGGGATTCGTTGATGGCGAGATATGGCTTGCCGTTCTCATAGACAACATACTCCACTTTCCCCTGCAGCAGCGTTGCCTCTCCGTTATTCCCGGTGGCCTTGACATATACCTCCTGCCCTACCAGAGAAGAAGCTCTCTGCAGTTCCATGGTGCTGCTCATATTCTGTATGCTCTCCACCTGGGCGAACTGGGCATACTGTGAAACCGTCTCGGTGTTGGATGTGGGCTCCAGCGGATCCTGATATTTCATCTGCGCCACCAGAAGCTGCAGAAACGCTTCCTTATCCATGGTGCTTCCCTTGGACGCTTTCTCATTTTTCAGAGATTCCTGCGAAGATGTCTCCACGATTTTTCCGTCTACTACTTGTGCTACTACGCTCATGATTCCTCCTTTCCGTCAGACAGTGTAATCCACACTGTTTCCGCTCTGCGCCATCATATCCGCGGCCAGGCGGTCTGCCTCATTTAACTCTTCTTCCGGCACATCCTCCAGGCTTCCCAGATTCAGTCTCCTGACTCTGCTCTGCGCCGCCGCGTTCTGTTCGGCCTGATGCTGCTCGTGATTTCCCTGTTCCAGGTTTCTCTCAAAGGCATGGCTCTGAACGGTGACCTCTATGGCTTCCACCTTGACGCCCTGCTCCTCAAAATGTTCCTGCAGCTGCACCATCTGACTCTCCAAAGCGGCTTTTACAGCTTCGTTCTGCGCTGTGAACTGTGCCGTCAGCACGCCGTGCCGGGATGCAATCTGAATCTGAAGGGTTCCCAGACTTTCCGGATGAAGCTGCATTTCAAGCTGCGTCAGCCCGTCTCCCAGCCTGAGTTTCATGAAATCCATAATCTGATTCATGATCATCCGGGTGTCCTCCGAAAAATGACTCTGGACCGGAACTGGCGCCTCCGGAACATCCGTTGTCTGCTGCGTCTGGAGATTCTGGGCAAAATTTCCCGTCCCCTCCTCCGTGCCTTGATGTCCCTCCTCCCGACGTGACTCGTTTCTGCTGCGCTCCAGCATGATTCTGCCGCCGTCTGTTTCCGGCGCATCCACACTGCTGTCTGCCGCTTCAAGACCAGCTGCCGTCTTCTCTCCAACCGAAGCCGAATCTTCCTCCTCGTCGGCTTCCGCCGGAACTTCCGTCACAACGTCTGCCTCAGGCTGCTGTCCGGACAGTCTGCTTAACTGCTCCTGAATCTCGGAAACCTCCAGTCCTGTCATCTCCGCAATCTGTTCCAGTCCCTCCTGCAGCGTGCCGTTTAACTCCTGCAGGGAAGTGTACAATCCCTCGTTTGTCAGAAGCGCCGCATGATCGGTTTCTCCGCCTGCCGCCAGCAATACCTGCGTCAGGACGCCCGGCTGCAGCAGATCAACAGGAGTGAGATCCATTTCTTCCAGCAGATTTCCGGCTTCTTCCTCACTGATTCCCATCTGTGAGGCAAGCTGCGCCATCAGCTGCGCCGCCAGTTCTTCGGCCGCCTTTGCAGCCTGCTCCTGCTCCTGCTCGGACACGCCGTCTTCCTCAGACACGTTCTCTTTCTCCGTGTCCGTGGGCTTTACAGGCTGTTCTTCTTTCACTTTTCCGCCGCCCTGCTTTTCCAGCTTCGTGCGCGGAGAAGAAGCCGCCGCGTTTTCCTGAGCGCCCAGTTTCGGGAGAACCGTCTGTTTCTGCAGCACATCCGAAAAATTACCGCCTGTCTTGCTCTGCCATGCGGAAGGCTGCGCTGCCCTGCTTGCCAGTACACTGCCCACGTCGGCATTTACGGGTTTGCTTGTCATTCGCATTCCTCCTCTCTGTAAATTTTAGATTCTTACAGGAGGGATATTTCTTCCACATATCCCTATCCTATAAAATCCTGCTTTTTATATCGGCTCATTCATCGGATTTCTTAAGACTCCGGATCCATACTTTTCATCAGTTTTGCAGCCACCTCCGCAGACATGTTCTGCAGGATTTCCGCTCTCTCCTGTGCGCTCAGTGTATTCAGAATCCTGACCACCAGATCCATACTGTCTGTCATCGACTCCAAGATCGTGGCCGCCGATTTGGGTTTCATCACCGCAAAAGAAGATGCGTATTCTTTAAACTCTTCGCTTTCCTCCAGCTGTTTCACCACCTGCTTATACAGATATTCCGCCGTAGTGGGATCCATCGCCTCAAAATATTTTCTGAACTCCTCCGGCCCCGGTCCGTTCTCCGCATAGATCACGTCCTCAAAAAATTCCGTCTTTATGCGCTGGAACTCCACCTGCTTATTTTCAAACTCCTGCAGTCTCGCGTTCTCCGCTTTCAGCGAGGCGATTTCTTCGTCCTTACTCAAAGTTCCCCCCTGGGCCTGCTCCAGCTGCGCCTCCAGCTGGCTGATCCTGGCAAGCGCCTCCTCCAGCGTATATCCCTCAGGATTCGATATACTGTCCCCATCCTCGGGCACAGTCTGCTTCTCCTCCGGCAGGATTTTGTTCACCACCGGCACATCTTTCAAAAGCGGCGCCAGCACGCCAGATCCAAAACCGCCCACATCCAGTTTGATCACAACGCATATAATGCCAAGCCAGACAAGGACAATGGCCACTGTCACCAGAAAAGTGAGTACGCCGCCCGACTCCTCGTCTCCCAATGAAGATTCCTGTTCAGCAAGTTCCTTTGCCCGCCTCTTTGCCTCTTTTTTCTGCTGCTTTTTATCATTCTTTAATTTTTTCTTCTCATCCTCCAGAGTCTGTCTGTCCATGGGCTGCTCGTCTACCTCAGCAGCCGCCTTTGCATTCTTCGCCATTATACTTCACCTGCTTTCTGTCCATATGTATAGCTGGTCAACTCGTCGATTTCCTTGCTTTCCCTGCGGCTTTCCTCCTGCAGAAACTCCTCGAACGCTTTTTCCCGCAGTTTCTCGTGTGTCTTTCGCTCCATCATGACCTCCTGCAGCCTGACTCTGGCCCTCTCCAGCAGTTCCTGTGCTTTCTGTACCCGCTTTTCCTGCTCGCGGATATACTCATCCATACACCGGACCGCCTCTTTGCTCTCCCGGATTTTATTGACATGCAGTCCTCCGTACAGAAGCCTGCGCGCCTCGTCCTCATAACTCAGCCTGCGCTCTACAAGATTCTGCAGTTTCTGTTCTTCGTTGTCCAGCGCAATTTTCGCCATGGCAAACTCCTGTTTCGCCTGCGTTTCCATCTTCAGTTTGATATTTAAGATACTCTGCATCCGGTAACGAAACCTGGCCATATCTCTTTACCCCTCGAACAATCCCTTCAACAGCTTCAAAGTCTGCTCATAATCAAATTTTTCTTCCACGTCCTGACATAAAAACTGGTTCACCGCTCCGATTTTGGCAATGGCATAATCGATCTCCGCGTTGCTGCCCGCTTTATAGGCGCCGATATTGATCAGATCCTCGGCCTCACTGTAAGTCGCCATTACGTTTTTCAGCTTTCCAGCCGCTTTCTTGTGATCAGCGGAGGCAATCTGACTCATACATCTGGAAATGCTCTGCAGTATGTCGATGGCAGGATAGTGATTTTTATGTCCCAGTTTCCGGCTGAGCATAATATGCCCGTCCAGAATACTTCTGGCAGTGTCAGTAATAGGCTCGTTAAAATCATCGCCGTCCACCAGAACCGTATACAGTCCGGTTATGGAACCTCTGGACGCTCTCCCTGCCCGCTCCAGAAGTTTGGGCATTTCTGAGTACACGCTGGGGGGATAGCCCCTTGTCACCGGCGGCTCCCCGCTGGCCAGCCCGATCTCCCTCTGCGCCATGGAAAAGCGGGTAAGCGAATCCATCATGAGAAGCACATCCTTTCCCTGGTCCCGGAAGTACTCTGCGATGGCCGTCGCGGTCTGCGCTGCCTTTTTCCTTTCCAGCGCCGGTTTATCAGAAGTGGCCACCACCACCACGGATCGTCTCATTCCCTCTTCACCAAGGTCTCTCTCTATAAATTCCCGGACTTCCCTGCCGCGCTCTCCAATCAGGGCAATCACGTTAATATCCGCTTTGGTATTTCGCGCAAACATCCCCATCAGCGTGGACTTTCCCACTCCGGATCCGGCAAAAATGCCGATACGCTGGCCCTTTCCCACCGTAATCAGTCCATCCACCGCCTTGACTCCCAGGGAGAGTACCTCGCTGATGATCGTCCGGCTCATGGCATCCGGCGGCTGTGCCTCCACGGAATACGCTCTGCCCTTCGGCAGCTTTCTGCCGTCGGACGGCCGTCCCAGCCCGTCCAGGCTCATCCCCAGAAGACCGTCACTCACTTCCACAAAAAGCGGGCTGCCGGTGTTCCGCACCCTGCAGCCTGCCCCAATGCCATCCACGGATTCATAGGGCATAAGCAGTGTTTTGTTATCCTTAAAGCCTACCACTTCCGCCATAATCGGTCTGGCCGATTCATCTTCCGGAAAAATTTGGCATATATCCCCCAGTCTTGCATCGGGACCTGCCGATTCAATGGTAAGCCCTACCACGTTCACTACTTTCCCCAGCTTACTAAAAAAGCTTTGCTCCGCTATTTTGCTGTATTTTGAAAAATCCACATTCAGTGTGTTCAATCCGCCTCACCCAGATTTTATCAGTTTTCCGCCGGCCGCTCATAGGACAGCAGTTTCAACTTCTTCGCCAGTTCCTGCAATTCCGTCTCCAGACCACAGTCGAAGATACCGTTATTCGTCTCAATCAGGCATTCATTTCTGCCCACCGCCGCATCCTCTATGATTTCCACGACAGCGCCGGGTGCGCCGACTCCCGCCATAAGCTGCTTTTTCTGCATACTGACATACGGATAATCCTCGGAGGACACATGGACAATGAAGTCTCTGCCGCCCTCGGCTTTCCGCAGCGCCGATCCTATCAGAAATACCAGTATCTCACGGTAATTCTGCAGATCCACATGAAAGATATGTTCATAAATACCGGTCAGTGTATCGATAAACTCCGGTTCCAATTTGTCTATCTGCTGCTGATACTCAGACTCCAGCTGCTGCGTGCGCCGGTTCAGTTCCTGTTCCAGCTGCTGCTGCTTTTGTTGGTATTCCTGCATGGCGCGCTGCGAACCCTCACGGTATCCGGTCTCTTTGGCCTCCGCCAGGACACGCTGGCGCTCCTGTTCCAGAGAAGCCCGCGCTTCCTGTCTGATCCGCTCCGCCTCTTCCCGGGCCTCCTGCAGCAGCTGCTGCGCTTCCTCTTCCCGCCTGGCCGTTTCGTCCGACTGCGCCTTAATAATATGGGAAATTCCTTCGGCGCCCTCCTCTCCGGCTTCCGTCGGAAACACACCCTCCAGACGCTGCGCGTCAAGACCGCACATAAACTCTCCGTCCGTACCCGCGTCCGCCTTTGTCACAAGCAGCTTGCCCAGCTTTCTGGCGACAAATTCATTGGAATCAATTACCCTTTTTTCTTCTTCCTTTACATAGGCACAATGATATTTCAGCACGTTGCTAGACAACGATTTCGTCACCTCCGCCTCTGGATATCACAATCTCGCCGGCGTCCTCCAGTTTCCTTATAACATTTACGATCTTCTGCTGCGCTTCCTCCACGTCTTTCATACGGACAGGTCCCATAAATTCCATGTCCTCTTTGATCATCACCACAAGACGCTTGGACATATTGTCAAATATCGCGGTCTGTACCTGCTCATTCGCGCTCTTAAGCGCAATTGCCAGGTCGTTGTTATCCACATCACGCAGCACGCGCTGAATCGCTCTGTTGTCCAACAGCAGGATATCTTCGAACACAAACATTTTCTTGCGGATTTCGTCCGCCAGTTCCGGCTCTTCGATCTCCAGTGTTTCCATAATATGTTTTTCCGTCGTGCGATCCACCGTGTTCAGTATTTCCACAACAGCGTCCACGCCGCCGATAATCGTATAATCCTGATTCATCAGAGAGGACAGCTTTGATTCCAGCACTTTTTCCACCTCTTTAATTACATCCGGACTGGTTCTGTCCATGATCGCGATACGCTTCGCCACATCAGCCTGCCTCTCAGGCGGCAGTGCGGAGATGAGCATCGCCGACTGCCCAGGCGCCAGATACGACAAAATAAGCGCAATCGTCTGCGGATGTTCATCCTGTATAAAGTTCAGAAGCTGCGCCGCATCCGTCTTTTTAATAAATTCAAAAGGACGTACCTGCAGGGATGCCGTAAGCTTGCCGATCACCTCTACCGCTTTTTCAGCACCCAGCGCATTTTCCAGAAGTTCCTTGGCGTAGCCGATGCCGCCCTCCGCGATATACTGCTGTGCCAGACAGACTTCATAAAACTCATTGAGAATATCGTCTTTCACCTGGGGCGTTATACTCCTGGTGTTTGCAATCTCCAGTGTAAGTTCTTCTATTTCTTCTTCTTTCAGATGTTTAAAAATACCCGCGGAACGTTCCGGTCCCAGTACGATCAACAGAATCGCCGCTTTCTGCAGGCCCCTCAGATTATTATCCGCCTCTTTTGCCATGACAGATTACCCCCAGTCCTCATTCAGCCAGTTGCGAAGCAGATTTGCCGCCGCCTCCGGATTATCATCCACAAATTTTTCAATCAATTTTCTGGTCTCTGACTTCTCTTCGGCCTCAATGCTTTCAACCACAGGCTCCGGAGAAGACTGCATCAGGTTTTCCACAGAAAGTTCCTCTTCCTCCGAAACAGTCTCTTTTTTGCCCATCATGCTCCGCAGTACCACCAGCACCAGCAGTGCCAGTATAATGATGATCAGGACGATGGAAAGAACATCCGTCACTTCCACATTCCAGCCTTCCGCATCGGCAAAAATGGGCACTTCATACGCCAGAATCGTAATTCTGTCCACCGAAATGCCGGTAGCGTTTGCCACCGCGCTGTACATATCCTGATCCACTTCCATCTTGACGGCCTGATCGTTCATGGCCTTGTACTCGGCCCAGCTGATCCCTGCCAAAAGCCCCTGTTTCTTTGCATCGCCCTCTTTGATCACGCGATAGCGGATAGCCGAGACGGACACGCCGGATTCATTGTATTTGATCACCCCGGGTGTCGTGGAGATTTTTTTCATATATTCATTCACCAGATAATCCGTGGACGTCTCACTCTGGCTGGACTCGCTGTTCTCTCCCGTCTGCCACAGATATCCCGACTCATCGTTGGAATCGGTGCCGGGAACACCGCCGCTGGTTCCCGAATTGCTGGAGTTAAGTTCATCCCTGTGGGAATAATATCCCTGATCCTTTCCATCCGGCACCGAATACTCATGGATCGCCTCCTCATAGCTGGAATAGTCCATAACCAGATTTCCGGTAACCGTCACCAGGTCAAACTGCTTCGTACCAAGAAGCATCTTCTGCACATCGGCGGATAACTGCTGTTCCGCCTGCGCCCGAAATTCCATCATACTGCTGGTTATACCGGCCAGCGTATATTCCTCCTCGCCGGAGAAGAGCAGATTGGCGTCCGTATCCCAGATGGTGATGTTGGCCGTACTGGTATTTCCCAGCGCCGTCGCAACCGCCCTGGCAATGGTGGCCGCCTGATCCGTTGTAAACTTATCTCTCAGCGCCAGCTTGATGGAAGCAGACGTCTCTTCCTTTGAAGCCAGAAGCGTTCCATTCTGATCCGGAATTGTCAGAATCACCTCGGCATCCTTTACGGCATTCAGCGACCGTATGGCTCCCGACAGCTGGTTTTCCAGATAAACCTTATATCTGCGCTGCTTATCCGCCTCCGTGGTGGAAAAGCCGCCGCTTGTCACATTATCAATTCCCCAGGCGTCCGGCATATAGCCCGCTGCGCCCAGCGCCAGATTCGCCTGCCCCAGCTGGCTGGTAAGAACCCTGATCACCAGCGCGTCGGAGGATATCTCATATGTGACCTCGGCATCCTCCAGTATCTGCCGCACTTCCGATGCTTCCGTTGTCGTCTCACAGGTCCGCCACACGGTGTACTGCGGTTTGGTAAAAACATAAATCAGAATAGCAAAAGTAAACACCACTACTGCCGCGATGCCGATGATCACAGTCTTCTGTTTTGATGTAAATCTATTCCACCAGTCAAGAACTTTCTGTAAAAGTTCTTTTGCTTTTTCCTGCATGTCCCTCGTCCTCGATCCTTCTGGCCTTTACTTAAATCTGCATATTCATGATTTCCTTATATGCATCCAACAGCTTATCTCTGATCGCCACAGTATACTGCAGCGCAGTGGAGGCTTTCTGCAGGGCAATAGTCAGGTCATGCGCATTCTCTGTCTCACCCAGCGACCACTTAATCTCTTCGTTCTCCCAGTCAGACAGATAATTATTTGTCGTTTTTATATTGGATATCGCCATATCCAGAAAAGCATCGAACATGGTGCCGTCTGTCTCCGCTTTGTCTGTTTTCACGACATCCGCCAGAAGGCTCATATCCGTCAGTCCGGAGGCATAATTCACCCCGCCGGTCGAGCCAAGCTGCTGCAACCCGCTGATTGCTGATAAATCCATTTAACCCTCATCCCTTTCTATGTATCTGTTCTCTCCGTTACTGTGCGATTTCGAGTCCCTTCAGCGCCATGGACTTGCTCGCCGTAAACGCCGTTGAGTTTGCCTCATAGGAACGGCTGGCATCGATCAGATTTGTCATTTCCGTAACAATGTTGACATTGGGCAGTGTGACATAGCCGTTTTCATCCGCGTCAGGATGGGACGGATCATAGACCAGTTTCTCCGGTGTCCAGGTATCCTCCTGCACCGAACTCACTTTCACACCTTTTCCCGTGTAGTTGTCTTTTTCCCGTTTCAACACCCAGTTAAAAGAGGTTGGGGAGGAACTCTTTTCCTGAAATGTCACTACTTTTCTGCGGTAAGGAGTTCCGTCCGCCGTCCTGGTGGTGGATGCATTGGCGACATTCTCGGCAATGATATCCATGCGGTACCTTTGCGCAGTCATTCCCGACGCATTAATATTAAACGCGGTAAACATGCTCATACGCTCTCCTCCTTACTTTCTCATCACTAACTGCAGGTTAGCGAATTCCTGGTTGATGCTTGCGATCAACCCCTGGTATTTCACCTGATTCTCCGCCAGCATCACGTTTTCGGTCTCTATATCTACATTGTTTCCGTCCAGCCTGTAAGAGAGATCCGCGATATCCGTATACGGCTGTACGTTCAGCCGGGCTGTGTTGATCCCGGCCACTTTAGCATCCATGCTTTCAT
>JAAVAG010000029.1 GCA_014804185.1 Lachnospiraceae bacterium | reverse complement strand
TGGTATACAGGATACGAACGCCGTTGTCAATCTTCTGGTATGAAAGCTGATCCCGACTGACACACATGCTGTAAGAATCATAGGCATTTGTAGTATCGTAAAGCTTATTGGCGTTTTTGCTGCCGGCGAAAAACCTTACCACAAGGTCGGATTTCTCCGCGTTGGTCCCACCGCTGCGGTGCTCATTGTTCAGCATATTGGAATCCTGATAAGCGCCTGTTGAAGTATCCATCCAGCGGATAACGCCTGTTGAGGGGTTCAGCAGAAGCTGCATTTTTCCGCTCTTGCCGACCTCTATAAAATCGGTTCCGCTGAGGTTGTCAAACTGCTGGTTTTCCCAGTAGCTTACCTCCTCCTCCCCGGACTCCTCCGGAGCCCCACAGCCCCCCAGGAAAGCAAGGCAGAGACTGAGCACTGCGGCATAGGTAAAAATAGTTCGTTTTTTCATTCTCTTCGCCTCCTCCCTACAGTACCATGGATATTTCTCTGATAATCTGCGCCCAGTCGTTCACAAATTGTGCCAGAAGGGTCGCAAACAACATCAGTACAAAACAGATGATCAGCATCGCCACCACCGACAGGATCAGTGTGGCAACGTTTTTGGTGAACGTATACTGATTCACCATAATGGTTCCTATAAACATATAGAAGAAGAACAGTACCGTACCAAGTACAAACAGCGCGCTCACCAGCGCCGCCTCATCCTGAGTCACAAAATTGGACAAGATCGTCCCCGCCAGATTCAGCCAGCAGGCCGGATACAGAGAATAGCCCACCACCTTGGTAATGTGAACGACCTTTCCTTTACCGGACATCAGCACACCTACCGCCCAGTTGCCCACGATAAAGGCCACATAGGGAAGGATCGCACTGCCCACGATCAAAGGTACATTTACATTGTTAATATCCACAAAGGATACCAGAAAACCGGTATACCTGTACCGGATCAGGCTGATCCATCCAAACAGTATGATAACTACCACGCTGAATGCCAGGGAACCGTCGTCGCAGTATTTCACATCGTCAAAAGCCTTAAACGGACTGGACAGCACATAGCCGGGCCATTTAAACAATGTGAATTTGATTTTGCTCCAGGCTCTGGTCAGCTTTGTATCTTTCGGCTGCGCCGGACGGAATTTCCTGTAGATCTTCCAGGCAATCACCAGAATGATCACAGTCACAAGAATTGCTATGATCCTGCCGAAGTTCCGATCCATCCACTGTCCTGACACCTGCGCATAGGCATTGGAATAATAATCCCTGTCAGCGCCGATGTAGAAGTTTTCCTGAGCCTTCTCATACTCCCCGGTGCGCATCTGGTGTTTGCCCAGACCCAGGTTCGCATAGTAGAAATTATTGTTAATATCCAGCACCTGCTCCCAATAGGACGCAGCCGTCTCATAATCATAATCCGACTGTGCTTCCAGAGCAGAATTGATCAATCCGCCGTAAGTGGTAGGGGCAAAGATCTCCAGAGACTGGTGCACCACATCCACCACGATGATCTTGTCATCCATAAAGCAGAGCGCCGTAGGAGAACTCAGTTTCCCCTCTACATTTCCGGAACCGGCCACTTCATACATCAGATAGCCGTCCGAACTGTAGACAAATATACGGGAATAGTTCGTATCCATTACTGCAAACCGGCCATCCTCCGCCACCGCAATACGGTTCAGATTGGACTGGGATTTTGAACCCTCAAAGTCGCCCATGGGCACCGTAACAAAGTCATGCTCGGGCATTACATTATCACCGGAAGAATTCAGCTTCCTGATGGGTTCGTTGGAAGCCGCGCCCGATACGCTGGCAAAGATAAAGCCGTCCCCGTCAATAGCCAGATCACTGTAGGAAGTGGGCAGCCAGAGAGCGCTTCTTGCGCGCTGTTCCTCTGTCTGCAGATTCCTCCAGAACAGATCCCACATGCTGTATGTTACTTCTGTAGCGCCCACATAGCGGTTAAACTTACCATCAGGGTCAAGTTCCGCAAAACCTTCGTAGCAGTTCTGCACCAGCACATAGATACGTCCCACGCTGTCCACCACCAGCCTTCTGGGCTGATAGGCTGTCGTCAGTCCGATACAGTGCGGATCGCCGATGGCCCTCACATATCTGCCGTTTTCATCAAATTCGATGATTTCTCCCTGGCTGGGCTCACAGATGTAGATATGGCCTTCTTCCGTGACGTAAATACCGCTGGGAGATCCAATGCTGCTCTTGGATCCGTTTTCCCTTACATATTCCGTAATATAAGTTATGTTTTCAAATTCCTTGTCGGCAATAACGATATAACCGTTCATGCAAAGATATACTTTTCCATTCCGGTATACTACATCGGAGGCCGAGGACATGTTGCTCACGCCCAGATCCGATCCATATATCGTCCGTTCCAGTTCATAAGCATCCGGTGCGGCAACCACGTTGCCCCAGATGTCGTACGAATAAGAATCCGCCGCATAGGATACCGTGCCAAATCCAAGGATGGCACATATTACAAGAGCAAGTCCCGCAAGACATCTGCTCCAAATCTTTTTTGATTTTTGCATACGCCACCTCTTATTCTTTCATACCGGATGTTGCCATCGTAGATACCACGTTGTTCTGCATGATCAGGAACACTACCAGCGGTACTGCGAACATGATCACAGCGGATGCGGAGGAAATACCTGCGTAGGAAGTTCCCACACCGGTGATCTTACCGCTTGCCAGCTGTCCCACCACATAAGCAAAACCCTTCTGTGCTTCCGTATAGATGAACTTGTCACCCGTATTGGTCCAGAAACTCTGGAATACCATGATGAACGCCGTCACCAGGGCCGGTTTCACCACTGGCATAACGATGGTAAAGTGAATGCGGACATAGCCCGCTCCGTCGATCTGGGCAGCCTCCATCAGACTGTCTGGGATCTGTTCCATAAAGTTCTTCATCAGGTACAGACCCAGAGTGGATGCAAATCCAGGGATAATAATCGCCCACTGGGTATCCAGCATTCCCAGTCCCGCAATGGTCAGGAAGTTGGGGATCATTGTCACAGATGCGTTAAACATCAGTGAATACACAATGATCTGGTTAAAAAACTTCGAGCCGGGGAACTTGTACTTTGCAAGCGGATACGCGCACAGCGAAGCCAGTACAATATGCCCCACAGAACCGATCACCACCACAAAAAGGGAGTTGAACAGCGATCTGGTCACCGGCACCACCGTGTTCGCCAGAACGTTCACAAAGTCGCGATAGTTGTTCAATGTCGGGTTCTGCACGATGATCTTGGGCGGGAAGATGAACATCTCGTTCATAGGTTTCATGGATTGACTGACCATGTATACCACCGGGAAGAAGAACGCCACCGCCATCACCAAAAGGAATAACCCGAGGATAACATTTCCCCAGAAACTTCTCTTGGATTTCTTGACGAAAGGAGTAAAGTCTTTCGACTTCTTTTTATTTAAATGCGTTTGATAAAGTCTTTTTATCGTTTCCATATTCACCCTTCCTCTCTCCGATCAGGTTCCGACCTTGCGCAGCAGCTTCTGGATCAGGCCGTTGCACACGATCATAATCAGGAACAGGATAACGGCGATCGCCGATGCGTATCCCATCTCCATACGGAGAGAACCATAGTCGTTCAGATGATTGACGATGGTATGGGTCGCATAGTTGGGGCTGGGGAAACCTACCAGCGAGTCACCGATGGCTCCCACAGACAGCGAACCGGTGATGGTCATAACAGCGCCGAACAAAAGCTGAGGTTTCATGTTCGGCAGAGTGATGTACCACAGTTCCTGCCAGCGGTTGCGGATGCCGTCGATGGCGCCTGCCTCATACTGCGCCTCATCCACACCCTTGATACCGGCGACGAAAGAGAGGAAACCCACGCCCATGCTCATCCACAGGGATGCCAGAATCACAACGATCATTACATAGTTCGAATCCGACAGCCACAGGATGGGATCATTCATGCCGAATTTTCGCAGGAATGCGTTCAAGTAACCGTTGCTGTCGTTAGAAAAGATCTGTGCAAACACGGAGACAACGGCGGTACCTGCCATACTGGGCGCATAGAAAATCACGGTCAGAACCGTACCCACCTTGTGAGGCAGTTCATTGATCATCCACGCCAGCAGGAAAGACATAATATAGCCGCCGGGGCCCACAATCACCGCGATGATAAAAGTATTCTTGATGGCGGTGATAAATGTGCTGTCATCCAAAAACAGTTTCTGATAGTTGCGCAGTCCCACAAAATTAGCTTTTTCCAGGACATTGTAGTCCGTGAAGCTGAACCACATGGCTTTCAGCACCGGATAAACCACGAATACGAAAAACAGTATCATGAAAGGGGCAATCATCAGATACAGGGGAATGCCGCGCTTCATGTCTCTCAGGGTCAGTTCGGCCCTTCTCTTAAAAGAAATCTTATTAGCAGCCATCTTTCCCCTCCTATTCTGCCGTGTGCAAGCCAAATTCGGTGCGTTTGCTGGTAATTTCCTTATTGATATCGTCAAGCAGGATATACAGCGTATCCACCGGATCCGTATTGTTAGTTACAACCGAAGTAAATGCGTTTCTAATCACGCGCCCGGTAATATATCCGCCGGGAACCTGAGGCTCTGCGCGAAGGTCATCAAGCAGTGATATTACCACCTGTTTGAATTCCTCATTCAGTCCGCCGTTTTTGATAGCATTCATATTTGCCACAGGGAATTCCGCCGCTTCACCGTTCTCCGCTTTCAGTTCCGTAGAATAATTCTCCTGCGTCTCCTCGCTGGTCCACCATTTCAGGAAGTCCCAGGCTTCCTCCGCCATACCGTCTTTCTCCACTGTGGAGGATACAATAAAGCAGGTGGCGATCATGCAGGCCGCAGAATGATCCACGGTTCCGTCCGCCTGCAAAGTTCCGGGCATCTTAGCGATAGACCATTTTCCCGCGATCTCCGGTGCAGATACATTCAAGGTATTTACATAAGTATAATCCACCACTGCCACAGGAACCTCTCCGGTACGGAATCTGGTAGAAAGGTTGATGGAGTAACTCAGACCCTGGTTGGTATAATACTCTGTCCACTCCTTGAACACTTTCATCAATTCGACCTCGTCCATACGGGTCTTTGTATAATCCGCATTGTACAGCGAGTAACCTTTCTGATACAGCATGGAAAGGAAAATGCTGTTCACCGGGATTGTTGTGGAACTTGTGCCGCCGCCAAGGGTCATGTACTCATTGCTTGCCAGGTACACGCTCATATTTTCCGCTTCCAGATAAGGAATAATCCCCATCAGATCCTCCCAGGTCTCAGGCACTTCCAGTCCCATAGAGTCCAGAATATCTTTCCGATAGATCATCACCGGGAAAGAAAGCTGGTCAGGCAGGCCGTATACACCGCCCTCATACTCCAGGAAAGCCCTGGTATCCGCCGGGAAACGCTTGTATATTTCTTCAAAATCACTGAACTGTGTCAGATCGTATGCCGCCTTGCGGTATGCAAAGTTGGTCGGTGAACTGTAGCTGGAGTGCAGCACCAAATCCGGTCCTTCTCCTGCCACTGTAGCCGGAAGCACTGTATCTCCGCCTACCATACTCAGGTTCACTTCATAATTCATAGTCTCCATATGGGAGTTGATCATCTTCTGGATGATATCGTACTGCGCCCTTGTATCGGTTGCAACCCACACGGTCAACTGCTCTTTCTTCTGCTCGGAATCGCCATCCTGGTTATGCACCTTGAAATCATTGGTAAAAGATCCTATAAAGGCATTCCAAGTGTGAGCAACATTTGCAAAGAAGCCGCCCTCCGCTGCGGGAAGCTCATAGCCGTCTCCGGCCACCATGATGTAATCCAATTCCAGCGGCAGGTTGTTGATACTATTCACCCATTCGCCCAATGACGAAAGCTTGGTATTGAAATCCGGCAGAAATTCCGCCACATCGTCCGGTCTCTTGATCAGCTTGACCATGGAATTCATCATGTCCACCACACTGGACGTCTTGTTCGCGGATTCCATACTCTCACCGAACATCGCCACTACCGCGTTCAGTCTTGTGTACTCCACTTCCAGTACATCCTGCATGTCAGAAACATAGGTCAGGATCTGATAGTCGCGGTATTTGTCGGGATCCGTTCCCGTAACCGCTGTAAGTTCGCGGTACAGAACATTCAGATTATCCACGCTCTGGTTTACCAGTTCCACCGCCTCCGACAGTTCTCCCAGCGTGGCAGTCATGGAAATGGTGTTCTCGCCTTTCTCCAGATAGAAGTAGTAATCTCCGTCCTCTCCGCCCAGATAAGCCGTCTGCCAGTCAGGCGCATATTCGAATCTGACTTCTGCTGCTTCTTTGAAAGGAAGCTGCCCGTTCACGGTCAGATAACGAGCGGAGTAGAAACCTCTGTTCAGATACTGTTTAAAGCGCACGCCAATTTTATACAAGCCGGCACGCTCCACATTTACCGTCCAACTGATATTCTGTCCTGCGGACGCCCAGCTTTCACCGCCGATTGTGTTATACACAATATAAGTGGCATGATAGGGCTCGGTAGCCACGGAAGTACGGTCATTATTGGGAGACAGGGAGGAACTTGACTTCATCGAGGCATCCTCCGCCTGGATCACAATCGCGCCGTCCGGTACATTATTGGCACTGACGACCTCCGCGCCTTCTTCCTCGGTATAATATCTCAGATATCTTTCATAAGTAAGAATCTCCGATGCGGGAACCAGAGCAATCTCACTGATTCCCAGAACCGACTGACCGGATTCCAGGGTCACTGTATTTCTGCCCTTCTCAAAATAGAACATATAGTTTCCCACTGTATCGCAGTCATTGGAACTGAAATACATGATGCCAGGCCCCTCTCCCTGTATCTGGGTAGGCGCAGCCTGGTTGCCTTTGGTGTTATTAAGCCAATTCTTGTTGTCATCCATCCAGAGGCGGCTGACATTGATATCCCTGCAATCATCAAAGGGTAATTCTCCATTTACATACACATTGCGCAATATCGTCTGTGTGCTGGATGTGTCCGTATAATATGTAAGCTGGATATAATACAGACCGGCTTCTGCCACATTAAATTCATAAGTAACAGAGCCTGTATCCTGCGTCCATACAACGCCGTTTTTCTCTGTCAGCCCGCTCATATCCGACTCCGAATACTGGGAAGCTTTCAGCGTGATCCTGTCGGCCTTATTGTCCACATATGCCTTGGCATACTGGGAGATATAGGCATCGTAAGTGACAGCGGACGTGTCCTCATAACTGAGGTATTTTGCCAGAATTGCATCACGGGTATCTGCATATTCATCGCTGGACGCCAGATTATATGCGACAACCGCAACGACAATCAGCACAGCCAGAATGCATATATTGCGAATGCGGGTTTTGTTTTTCTTCTTTTTCACCCCATCAGCCCTTTCGTTTCTAAATATTATGTGGCTGCGGCCCCTATTTGCATAGAATCCACAGCCACATAGCGCAATCAATATACTCTACTTATTTCAGCAAGGTCATACTTTCTTAGTTGCCGAATGCTTCTTTCAGAGCTTCCCTGCCCTGGCTCGCGTAGCTTTCGCCTGAGGATCTTGCATCCTGACCGCCGCCAATTGTCATATAACCGTTCATGTTGGTTCTTACAAAAGAAGCAACTGCATGTGCCCAGTCAACCACTACTCTGGAGTGCAGCCAGTCATACAGAGCCGCATCTTCCATGGTGCTGAAGTTGCCCTGTGTGCCAGGTGTATAGCCAAGGTTCTCATACTCTTCGCCGTTCTTCTCGGCTTCCCACATTCTGTATCTTGCAGCCGCGCCGTTCGCGTCGCAAAGGTCACACCAATCACGGGCGATCTGGAACAGAACATTGTCGGGAATCTGCTGAGCATCTGCGCCCCTGTACTCTTTCTGTGCGGCAACCATGTTGGTCCAGATGGACTGTGCGGTATGATAGTTCTCGCTCAGTGTCTTGTAGCCGTCTTCGCCGGGTGTGCAGGTTACGCTGGAACCCCAAGGCCAGGGAACGATGCCCCACTCGCCTTCCAGCTTGCCCTCAAGGCTAGACATCTGCCATGCCTCAACCATTGTCAGCACATGATCCTTTGCCTGGGTTGCGGTACACATATCATCCATGCCGTAAGGCTCGGTAATATCTTCCAGAGAGCCGTCATCAGCCCATACAACATCAACCATGGGAGAAGCAAGGCCCAGATCAAGAAGCTGCTGATAGAAGTTGATAGCTTCTACATAATCATCGTCCGCCAGGTGGATACCGCCGTTGGAATCAACGGAAAGCGTGCCGTTTGCCGCGGGAGCCATGGATACCCAGTGGTTGCTGTGTACAGCAATGGGATAAGTACCTTCCGGCAGTTGCTCTTTCATCTCTGTGAAATACTCGATGCAGTCATCATAGCTCCACTCGCCTTTCAGGAACTTTTCGGTAGGAGTAACATTCATACCGATGCTCTCCAGAAACTTGCGGCTGTAAGCCATTACGTAAACGCTGCCCATGTTGTCATAGGTGAAACCATATGTTTTGCCGTACCATGTAACGGGATCAACATAGATGGAACCCATCTGCAGTTCGTCTTTGAAGCTGCTGATGTCCACCAGATAATCACGCAGTCTGATAGTAACATCGTCGCCCACGCAGAACAGATCCGCATAGCACTGTCCGTTTGTGAATCCGGCCAGAATAAGTTCGGTTGTGCTCAGACCCTCGTCGCCTTCCAGCTTCACATACTCAATTTTGATGTTGTACTTTGCTTCCAGCTGGGGAACCAGATCCATCTTTTCGATGTAGCTTGCATTTCCCTCGTTATCCGGATTGATATCTCCCCAGATACCGCCGCTTACTCTGACAACAGCGCCGCCGAAGTCATAGGTCTGTGCATCAGCCTGATCATCACCCTGCTCGTCGCCGCCCTGCTGCTCATCACCACCCTGCTGGTCGTTTCCGCCCTGCTGCTCGGTGCCAGGAGTGGTGTTGTCGTTGCCTGCGGGAGTGTTATCATCGTCGCCGCATCCGACCATCGTTCCTACCATTGCAACTGCCATTGCAACAGCACAAAACTTTGTTAACAGTTTCTTTTTCATGAATTATCCTCCTTCTTTAAAATGATAAAGATAATCTTAATAAAATAATTTTTTTCTAAAAACTTTAGAACTAAATTATGTATCAAGACTAGCTTAATTCTACTGTCTGTTGAGCACTTTGTCAACTTATTTTTTTAACATATGACATGTTTTTGTTAATTCTGTTATTTTGTACGATTATCTTTTGTTAATTCTGTTCATGTAACACGCCTGTCCTTTGTCTATTTTTGTGCACACAAAAACAGGCGTTCCGAAGATACGCCTGTTTTTCGAATTTTCTATATACGTTCCTGATTCAATCAGTCGTTGTTTGTCACAACCTCTCCAGGTCCGAGATTGTATGTAATCTCCCCCTCCAGTTCCACCTTGAGCACTGTGGTAAACGGATGCATCTGCATTTTGTCCGCGCGGATCCAGAGTGTTCCGGGGATTCCGCTCCAGGGGAGAGAGCCCGTATAATCAAAAGTAAGTTCTTCCCCTGTGTGCAGCACACTCACTCTCTTCACCGGCGTCTTGACACCCTTTACACATAAAAATTCCGCGGGTTTGTCATACACAAAGAGATAGATTGTCTTTTTGTCCGCCGACAGGGTGCTTCCGCCCAGAAACTGATGGTAGCCGAGTCCTTTCCCTGTATCGTATATGGCCTCCTGGTTATCATGGATAAAAGTTCCCAGATCCTCCAGAACCTTTATCTGCCTCTCATCCAGTGTGCCGTCCTCTTTCGGCCCAACATCCAGCAGAAGTTTCCCCCCCAGCGTGAGACAGTCGCAGAACATGCGGATGATCTGTCGGCTGGTCTTATAATGATTGTCGGAAAGGCGGTATCCCCAGGAACTGTTGATGGTTGTGCAGAATTCCCATACGCCCTCCGGCCCATAGAGCGGGATTCCCTGCTCCGGCGTCTCATAGTCCCCGTAGCCTGCCAGTCTGGAATTGACCACCACGTTGGGATTCAGGCTCTCCAGATACGCCTTGAATTCTTTCGCTTTCCACTGGTTCGCGCTGCGCTCCCAGTCCCCGTCAAACCACAGCAGATCCACCGTGCCGTAGTTTGTCATCAGTTCGCGGATCTGATTGTTGTTAAACTCCAGAAACTCCTGCCACTTTTCCGGATCTTCCGGGCCTCCCGCCGGTGTGGCAAAGACATCTTTCAGATGATTTTTCGGATCCGCGCCCTCGGGATATACTGTCCTGTAACGGGGATCCGACCAGTCGATCAGGGAAAAATACAGACCTACCTGCATCCCCGCCTCCCGGACCGCCGCCGTGTACTCTTTTACAATGTCCCTGGCGGCGGGCGTCTTTTTCACAACGCTTAAGTCGGAATACTGCGTGTCGAACAGCGCAACGCCGTCGTGATGCTTGGAAGTCATCACCACATACTGCGCCCCCGCGCGCTTAAACAGATCCGCCCAGGCTTTTGCGTCAAACTTTGAAGCCGTAAAGCCGTCGCACTGTTTCATATAGTCCTCATAGGAGATCCCGCCGTTATGAAACGACCAGGACTCCGACACATCTCCCACCGCATAGATTCCGTAATGAATAAAAATTCCCAGTTTCGCCTTTTTAAACCATTCCTGCATCATAACAGATATTCTCCTCTCCTTTTTTCACGGCCTTGCCATTCTGCCGCGCGATGGTTTCGTTATTCCTCCACAACTGCATCCGCCGTCTCAAACGTCAGCCGTTCCACATGCCGTCCGGTCAGCTTTTCGCTCCTTGTATCCGGCGCCTGTCCGCCCACATAGACAAATGCCTGTCCCGCTCTGACGCGAAGCGCTCCTTCTTCATCATACAGTCCAAAGGCGGCAGCGGACAGATGGATCTGTACCTCCTGCTCCTCCCCGGGTGCAAGATGCACCTTACAGAGTCCCTTCAGCTGCGCATTCGGCGTATCTTCCCCGCAGATTTTAACATAAACCTGCACGGTTTCGCCTCCCGGCATATCTCCGGTATTTTTGACCAGTGCTCGGATGGTCACGCCCTCCGGCCCCACTTTCTTTGCATCGGCGCTGATCTGCCCGATGGAAAAAGACGTATAGGACAGCCCATAGCCGAAAGGATACAGCGCCTCCCCTTTCATATACCGGTAAGTCCGTCCTTTCATATTGTAGTCTGTAAAGTCGGGCAGTTCCTCCACGGACCGGTAGAATGTCACCGGAAGTTTTCCCTCCGGGCACCGCTCCCCAAACAGAATCTCCGCGATGGCGCGGCCGCCCTGAGCTCCGGGATACCATCCCTGCAAGATAGCGGGTACATGTTCGTCGGCCCAGTTTACCGCCAGCGCGCTGCCGGACAGAAGAACCAGCACCACGGGCTTGCCGCTCCTGCATACCTCCTCCAGAACCTCCTGCTGATGCCCCGGCAGATTCAGATTGGGCTTGTCTCCGCTTCCGTACTCGTTGTTGGCATCGCCCTGTTCTCCCTCCAGACTGGCGTCCAGTCCCAGGCAGACCACGATCACATCGCTGCACGCGCAGACCCCTTTCACCTCCGACATCCGGTCGTTGCCGCTTCCCAGCCCCTCCACGCTGTCGCGGTACAGATGGCACCCCTCAGAAAACATGACGCGCACGTCGTCTCCCAGATATTCCTGGATTCCCTCGGAAATCGTCCAGTACCTGGACGCGGTTCCCTCATAATTTCCCACCAGCGCCTTTCGGCTGTTGGCATTGGGCCCGATCACACCAATCGTCCGGATGGAGGATTTATCCAGCGGCAGGAGATTTCCCTCATTTTTCAGGAGCACAACGCTTTTTGCGGCGGTTTCCCGGTTCAGCTGCTGCATGGGCCTGCTGTCCACCACGCTGTAAGGGATGCTGTCATAGGGATTCTCCTCTTTCTGATCCAGCACACCCAGTTTCATTCTGGCCGTAAAGAGATTCACCAGTGCCTCGTCCAGACGCTTTTCATCCACTCTTCCCTCGTCCACCGCCTGTTTCAGGAAAAGATACATATTGCCGCAGTTTAAATCGCAGCCGCCGTTCATGGCCATGGCCGCCGATTCCACCGGCGTATCCGTGATATGATGCCCCATATGGAAATCTACGATGGCCCCACAGTCGCTGACCACATGGCCCTCAAATCCCCACTTACCCCGGAAGATCTCCTCCAGCAGTTCCTTATTGGCGCAGCAGGGCACTCCGTTAATCATGTTGTAGGCCCCCATCACGGCCTCCACGTGCCCTTCCTGTATGCACGCTTTAAATGCGGGAAGATAGGTCTCATACAGATCCTGTTTTCCTACCACCGCATTAAAGCTGTGGCGGATGCCCTCCGGCCCGCTGTGCACCGCAGCGTGCTTCACACAGGCCGCCGCTTTCAGATACTTTTCGTTATGTCCCTGCAGCCCCTTTACAAAGGCAACCCCCATGCGCGAGGTGAGGTAAGGATCCTCCCCGAACGTCTCATGTCCCCGGCCCCACCTGGGATCCCTGAAAATATTGATATTGGGCGACCAGAATGTCAGCCCCTTGTACAGGCCGGTGTCGCCCTCCGCCTGCTGCATATTAAATTTGGCGCGGCCCTCCGTGGATATGGCGTCCGCTACCTGCCCAACCAGTTCCTCATCAAAGGTGGCCGCCAGTCCTATGGACTGCGGGAAAACGGTGGCCACTCCGGCCCTCGCCACTCCGTGCAGCGCCTCGTTCCACCAGTTGTATGCCTTGATGCCCAAACGCTCCACCGCCGGCGCATTGTGCACGGTCTGCTCCACCTTTTCCTCCAGCGTCATCTGCGCCACAAGAGCCCTTGCACGCTCTCTGTACTCCCTGTTTTTTTCCCGATTTTCTGCAATTTCCATAATAATAACCATACCTTTCCGCAACCCTCTGCCGCACCGGCAGGTGTTTTTCAGTTCTTTCGTCAGCTTTTCATCTGTCGTCAGTCAATTTTCCATCTGCCGTATAAATTCGCCGATGGATTCGGTTCGTACGGCCAGCTTCAGCCATTTTTTCAGAATATCCAGATCGTTCTGCCCCATGATCTTTTCTCTCAGCTGCTCCGGAACATGCCCTTTTTCTTCCAGAAAATCCAATACAGCTTCCGCTTTTCCCTCCGCTTT
>JAAVAG010000028.1 GCA_014804185.1 Lachnospiraceae bacterium | reverse complement strand
TGTGCGAGGAGCATGAGCGGGAGATTCCGGCACAGAGAGACGGAATCCGGTTTTCTGTGGGCGGTTTTGAAATCCGGACATTTAAATTTTACACGGAATAAATGCGTGAGGAGGATTGGCGCAAATGGAAATTTCATTGTCGAATCTGCAGTGGGAAGTAAAAGGATACTGGCCCTATGTCCCCATCAAGGAGACAAGCATGGAGACCGGGCAGAGTCTGCAGGGGGTAACCGACTGGCTTCCCGCCACGGTGCCGGGCGGCGTGCACTATGACCTCTGGCGGGCGGGACTGATCGGGAATCCCTACATCGGACAAAACAGCCTGCTCTGTGAGTGGGTGGAACACAGATGGTGGATGTACCGCGCTGTATTTCCGGGGAAGTTGGCGGAGAATCGTGGGGCGGATGGAGCCGTGCAGTTGATTTTTAAAGGACTGGATTATGAAGCGGAGATATTTCTGAATGATGTCTCCTGCGGATCCCATGTGGGCATGTATGAGCCTTTTACGGTGGATATCACCAACCTGATCCGTGATACGAATACCCTCTTGGTGCTGTTTAAAGGAATTCCGGAGGAAATGGGGCAGATTGGCTATACCAGCAGGACCTTTACCCAGAAGAGCCGGTTTAATTATAAATGGGATTTTTCCACCAGGCTGGTCAATATCGGGATGTGGCAGGATGTGGTACTGTCTGTGCCGGAGACGGCGCGGGTGGAGGATCTGCACTGGTTCTCGGATGTAAAGCAGCCCTGCGGGGAGGACGGCAAGTCCCGCGGAACACTGCGGGTGGAGGGAACGGTGACGGACGGCCGCGAGGAGAGGAAAGAGCCATTAAAGCTGTCTCTGCGCGTCACGGGGCCGTATGACCGCAGGAACCGGGACTTTTATGTATGGCAGGAGAGCGAAAAAGAGAGCGCTCCGGAGCCTGCCTGTGTCTGGCAGACACAGAAAGAGGCAGGGCAGGGACCCATCCGGGAGGAGATTGTTCTGGAAGATCCCTGCATGTGGCAGCCAAACGGTTCCGGCATTCCCTGGCTGTATGAACTGGAGGCAGTTCTTTTTGCAGGGGAGGAGACGCTGTGGGAGAGGCGTATGGATATCGGTATCCGTTCCCTGCGTATGCTGCGCAATGAGGGCGCGGGAGAAGACGCCCTGCCCTATACGTTCTGTATCGGCGGAGAAAAGACATATATCAAAGGCGTCAATATGGTTCCGCTGGATATGCTCTACGGCAATGTGGGAAGAGAGCGGTATGCGCACATGATCGCGGCTATCGTAAATATGGGCTGCAATATGGCGAGAGTATGGGGCGGCGGCCTTATCGAGACGGAAGAATTTTACCGGCTGTGCGATGAGAACGGGATTTTGGTGTGGCAGGAATTTATCCAGTCCAGTTCGGGCGTGGACAATATTCCGTGCGAGACGCCGGAGTATCTGCAGCTGCTGCGCCGCACCGCGGAGACGGCCGTCAGGGAGAAGCGCAATCATGTGTCCCTGACAGTGTACGGAGGCGGAAACGAGTTGCAGGATGCGCCGAATCAGCCCACCGGACTGGAAAACCGAAATATCCGCATGCTGCAGGAGATCGTACAGCGGCTGGACGGCTCGCGGTTTATGTACCCTACTTCCGCTTCGGGCCCCCGGGAATTTGTCACAAGGGATAAGGGCGTCAGTCACGACGTGCACGGCAACTGGAAATATCTGGGGGATCCCGTACACTATGAACTGTACGGGGAATCCGACAGTCTGTTTCACAGTGAATTCGGGACGGACGGTGTGGTGCATGTAAAGACGCTGAAAAAGATCCTGCCGGGGGAGGCGCTGCATCCTACGCCTATGAAGGAAAACGCGGACTGGCAGCACCACGGAGAGTGGTGGGGAACCTACGACAGGGAGTGCGGATTATTCGGGACGATCCCGAAAGAGCCGCAGTGGCTGGAAACCTTTGCGGCCTGCAGCCAGTTTGTGCAGTCGGAGGGGCTGCGGTTTATTCTGGATGCCGACAGAAAGAGGGCTTTTCAGAACAGTGGAACGATCATCTGGCAGGTCAACGAGCCATGGCCCAATACGTCCTGCACCAGTCTCCTGGATTATTTCGGGGAGACCAAATCCGCCTATTATCAGGTGAAAAGGTGCTATGCCAGGCGCAGGCTTGCCCTGGATTACCGCAGCCTGGTATATGAGGCCGGAACGCAGGCGGTATTTGGGGTATATGCCATAAGTGATGCGCAGGCGTGGGATACGGAGTGTGTTTATCAGGTGTACGGCATGGACGGAAGGCTGTATATCCGGGATCACTTCCCGGTACATGCACAGGCCGGTGAGGGCGGCAGACGGTATGAGATCCGGATCGAGGTTCCGCGGACGGAATTGTTTTTGGTGGTTCTGGGATTTCAGGAGGGGGATACGCTGATCCGCCAGGAGCCGTATCTGTTTTCTACATGCCGGGAGACCCCTTTTGCGGCGCTGATCCCATGCGGGAAAGGCAGCGCATGCGGAAAAGACGGCGCATGCGGGAAGGGCAGCGCATGCGGCAAGGAGGCGGACAAAGAACGGGTCAGAATGGAAACGGTGGTCACGGGTGATCCGGAAAGCGGAAAACTGCAGATGCAGGCTGTCCTGGAAAATATTTCGGACCGGGTCGCTCTGGAGACCGGTGTGGAAACCGTGGGGGACGACTGGTATCTGCTGGGGGAGGACAATTATGTAATGCTGCTTCCCGGGGAGAAGACCACGCTGCGGTTTGCGCTGCACCGGAAAGAGGGCGTATTGTTCTGGGAACCCGGAGAAGAAAAGAGGAAACCTGAATTTACACTGAGATATCTCTGAGCAAAGGAGAAAATATGGGGCTTACAATTTTGGAGGTACGGCTTAACATCACGCGCAGGAGCGGAAAGCAGGAATGTCTGGAACTGCAGAAGCAGGAAGTGCCTGCGGGCGGAAAACAGGAGGCTGCAGGCGGGGAAAGCTGGAGGGCGGAGAGTGAGACGGTCCGCGCGGAATTTTACACGGAGAGAAAAGAAAAACTGCTTACGGGCGGCGTCAGGCTTAACCTGAAAGCGGAGGCATTTCGGGAAAATGACGGGCTCTGCAGCAGGGAGTCGGTACGGATCGAGGTTCGTTTTTCAGACCGGCCCGCCCGCATGACGGCCATGTATCTGCACAGGGACTGGTGGACAAGACCGGCCTTTATCCGCTCCTGGGAGGAGATGCCGGAGCGGACGCAGTGCATTTATCTGGATTATGAAAGTGCCTTCGGCTGTATTTTCCTGATGGCGGGAGAGAAGTTTAAGACCTGTGCCCGAGGCGGCAGAGAGGGATATCTGACACTGGGGATGACCGCTTACAGGGGCGGGCAGATGACGCTGGAAGAGCCGGTGTTTGTCATGGCGCTGGAGGGTTCGGCGCTGGGAGCCGCAGAGGCGGCGTGCGCCGGCGCGGCGGCGCTTGCGGGATGTCCGAAGAGAAGCGAAAAGACTTATCCGGAGATGTTCTCCTGGCTGGGCTGGTGCAGCTGGGATGCATTTTATAAGGAAATTTCGGAGCAGAGAGTCTGTGAGAAAGCACAGGAACTCCGGGAAAAGGATGTGCCCATAAGATGGCTTCTTATGGACGACGGCTGGCTGTCGGAGCGGGAGAACAGGCTGTATGACCTGAAGCCTGAGAAAGACAAGTTCCCGGACGGTTTTGCGGATATGACCGCCCGGCTGAAAGCGGACGGAAGGATCCTGGGCGTCGGGGTCTGGCACGCCCTGGGCGGCTACTGGGGCGGCATAGAGCCGGACAGCCGGGCATGGCAGGCGCAGAGGGATGTTCTGTATAAGACCGTAGGCGGCAAGATTCTGCCCTGTCCGGATATGGGGAAAGGATATGTATTTTATGGGCGGTGGTATGAGCAGCTGCGCGCCCAGGGCATCGACTTTGTCAAAGTGGACGGGCAGAGCGCGGTAAAAAATTATTTTGACGAAGACACCGCCGTCTGTGAGGCAGCGCGGGAACTGCACCGCGCTCTGGAGGGAGCTGCGGGCTGTTATATGGGCGGAAACCTGATCAACTGCATGGGAATGGCCATGGAGAATATTCTGGCTCGTCCCGGATCGGCTTTAAGCAGGGGCAGCGATGATTTTGTGCCGGACAATCCGAAGGGGTTTGCGGAGCATCTGGTGCAGAATATTTATAACGCGCCCTATCACAGTTTCTTTTACTACTGCGATTGGGATATGTTCTGGACGGATCACGCCGACGCCGGAAAGCATGCCGCTCTTCGCGCCGTCAGTGGCGGACCGGTTTACTGTTCGGACAGATGCGGGGAGACGGTTCCGGAGGTTCTGCGGCCGCTGGCTTACCGGGACGGCAGGATTCTTCGAATGGAGCGCCCTGCGCTGCCCGCGCAGGATTGTCTGTTTGAAGATCCCCTTGCAGGCGGCGTAGTCAAGGTGACGAACCTGGGCGGCTGCGGTATGCCGGACAGGAAAGCCGGGGCAGTGGCGGTTTTTAATCTCTCCGGACAGAAGCAGAAGTTCCGGGTCTGCTCATCGGATGTGTACGGTCTGCCCGCGGGCAGCTATCGATGCTATGACTGGAGGAGCAATACCTGTCATGGGGACAACGCGGAATTTGAACTGGAGGCGGACGGATACGGGGTGTATCTGCTGCTGCCTCTGTGCGGGGATACAGCGGTAGTGGGACTGGCGGATAAATATATGAGCATGCTTGCGCTGGAGTCCGTAAGGCAGTTGGGAAATGGGTTCCTGGCATGCGTCCGTGAACCGGGCAGCTTTGTATTCTGCACGGACAGAAAAGTGAGGCGGCTGACGGTAAACGGCACAGACAGGCTGGAAGAGATGCAGAGGCAGGGCGACTGCTGCCGGATCAATCTGGAGCGGGAGGACTGCGGCCACAGCGGTGCGCCGCAGCAGACCATTGTGTGCGCGGAGTATGCCTGATATGGGTTTTGACAGGAGTGAGGAACAAGGTTGAATAAAGTGCGCATTCAACCTGTTGATTGGAGTGCGCGCCGCAGCGCGCAGATGGGATGGAAATGAAAAATAAAATTATGTTGATCACATACGCGGACAGTTTCGGAAAAAATCTGAAGGAACTGAAAGCCGCGCTGGATAAATGGTTTGGTAAGGAAATCGGGGCAGTGCATATTCTGCCCTTTTTTCCCAGTTCGGGGGACAGAGGCTTTGCGCCGCTCACTTATGAGCAGGTGGATCCGCAGTTCGGGGACTGGGAGGATATCAGAGCCCTTTCCGAAAAATATGAATTGATGTTTGATTTTATGGTCAATCATCTGTCAAGGCAGTCGGAGGAATTTCAGGACTATGTGAAAAATCACGACAGTTCCGCCTACCGGGATATGTTTATCCGGTTTCGCGAGTTCTGGCCGGGCGGCGCGCCCACCCAGGAGCAGATCGATCTGCTGAACAAACGAAAAAGTCAGGCACCCTGCGAGCATATCACATTTGCGGACGGTACATGCGAGGATATCTGGTGTACTTTCAGCAGTGAGCAGATCGATCTGAATCTGGAGCGGGAACTGACCTGGGAATTTATCCGGCGCTCCCTGCACTTTCTGATGGATCACGGCGCATCCATGATCCGTCTGGACGCCTTTGCTTTTGCCACAAAGAAGCTGGGAACTTCCTGCTTTTTTGTGGAACCCGAAATGTGGGAGCATATGGACCAGGTGCAGAAAATACTGGATGAAAAGCACATTCCCATGCTGCCGGAGATCCATGACCATTATAAGGTGCAGCTGAAAATAGCGGAAAAGGGCTATCCCATTTATGATTTTGCTCTGCCGGTGCTTGTGCTGCACACCCTTTATACGGGGAGCGCGGCCAGGCTGAAACACTGGTTTTCCATCTGCCCCAGGGATCAGTACACCACGCTGGATACCCATGACGGTATCGGAACCGTGGATGTGGAGGATTTGCTGACGGAGGAAGAACTGCAGAATGTGATAGACCGGACGGAGCAGTACGGGGCAAATTTCAAAATGGACTTCAGCGCCAGGGCAAAGGATAAGCCCGTGGTTTATCAGATCAACTGCACTTATTATTCCGCGCTGGGGGAGGACGACGACGCATACCTTCTGGCCAGGGCGATCCAGTTTTTCGCGCCGGGTGTGCCGCAGGTCTATTATATGGGGCTGCTGGCGGGGGAGAACGACTATGAACTGATGCGCAGAACCGACTTTCCGAGAAATATCAGCAGACATAATTATACCACGGAGGAGATTGCGGAGGCCGTGGAGAAGCCTGTGGTGCAGAAGCTGAAAAAGCTGATGCGGATGCGCAATGAATACCCGGCTTTTGACGGGGAGACGGTGGTGGAGGATGCGCCGGACGAGAAGCTGCGGATTGTCAGAGAGAGCGGCGGATGCCGGGCAGTCCTTGCGGCGGATCTGAAAAACAGAACGTTTACTGTCCGGTGCGGCGATGCACAATATAATTTTGAGAACGGACAGCCGCAGCGGGGGGACAACGTATGAAGCTGATGGAACATCTGTATCAGGTGGGAGGCGTGGGGCGCTCCCATGCGTTTGACGCCAGCGCGTATTTGCTGGAGGGGGAGGAGCGCCTGTGCCTGATCGACTGCGGCACGCCGGACGGAATGGAGCAGATAGAAGATAACGTACGCATCCTGGGGTATGATCCCGCCCGGATTACGGATATTTACGGGACGCACGGGCATTACGACCATGTGGGAGCGGCGGCGCTCTGGAAAGAAAAATACGGGTGCCGTCTTCATCTGCACGGGGCGGACCGAAAGCGGGTGGAGGAGGGGGACAATATAAAAACCACCGCCGCATCGCTCTACGGCAGGACATTTCCCCCGTGCAAAGTGGATGCGCTTCTGGAGGACGGAGAAAAGATCAGGTTTGGGGACGAAGTCGCCATGGAGGTTATGCATACGCCCGGCCACACGCCGGGCAGCGTCTGTTTCCATATGGATATGCGGGGCTTTTCCCTGCTGATTGCCGGAGACACGGTGTACGGCGGCTTTTCGGAGGCCATAGACTCCGACGAGGCGCAGTGGAAAGAAAGCCTGGAAAAGATCACGGCGCGGCATTTTGACGGTTTTACCTTTGGACACATGGGGCCCAATGTGAGCTGTGACGCGGATCAGCGGCTTGCGGAACTGAAAAAGCAGTTCGCGGTCTACTATAATCCATGGTTCAAAGCGATGAAAGATACATTCCGGTATTGACACAAGACTTATGTTTACAGATCAGGAGGAGCCTGTCATATGGAGAAGAATAAAATGTACATGATCGGCGCTACGCACATCGATGCGGTATGGCTGTGGGAGAAAGCGGAGGGAATGCAGGAGGTAAAGTCCTCCTTTATGTCCGCACTGGAACGGATGAAAGAGTTTGACGAGTTTATTTTCACCCAGTCCAGCGTCTCCTATCTGGCCTGGATGGAAGAAAACTGCCCGGAAGTCTTTGAGCAGATCAAAGAGCGGGTGGCCCAGGGGCGCTGGGAGATCACCGGCGGGATGTGGATGGAGCCGGACTGCGACCTGCCCTCCGGGGAGAGTCTGATCCGGCAGTTTTTATATGGAAAGCATTTCGTGAAAGATCACTTTGGAAAGGATGTTGTGACCGCCTACAATGTGGACAGCTTCGGACACGGAGCCAATATGCCCGCTGTCTGCAATGGCTGCGGCGTCAGATATTACCTGATGTCAAGGCCGGACAAAAAGCATGTGGATGTGCCGCCTGTGTTTGTGTGGGCCGCTGCGGACGGCAGCGAGGTCATTGCGGAGCGGACCGGCGGGGAATATATGGCCTGGACCCGGCCCGCCATCGAGTGGAATCTTTCGGAGAGCCTGGAGGCGCTGGAGCAGTACGGATATGATCGGATGGCGGTTTTTTACGGTGTGGGCAACCATGGAGGCGGTCCCACCGTGGAAAATATACGCACCATCTGTACTCTGCGGCAGGAACGGGAGGATGTGGATCTGGATTTTTCCAGGCTGGATCACTTTTTTGAGGAGGTGGACAGAGAACGGCTGCCTGTGATCCGCAGGGAGATGGGCCGCATCTATTATGGATGCTACAGTTCCGACTGTGAGATCAAGACCCTGAACAGGCGCGCGGAGTGGACGCTTCAGAAAGCGGAGATCCTGGCGTGTATGGCCATGCATATGGGGCGCAGCGGATACCAGTATCCTCAAAAGCAGCTGGATCAGGCATGGAAAGCAGTGCTGTTCAACCAGTTTCACGACGTTCTGGCGGGAACTTCCATAGAGCCGTCCAGAAATGCCGCCTGCCGGGAATTCGCAGGCGCAGTCGCCGCGGCGCAGTCGGTGATAGACGGCGCTGTGCAGGCCATAGCAAATCACATCGACACCAGAGGGGACGGTTTTCCCCTGCTTTTGATCAATCCCGTGGGCAGCGCGTATGAGGGAGTCATCGAGGCCAATGTGTATGTGCCCAGAGCCATGAAGAAGAGAATACGGGTGCGGGATTTTCAGGGGAAAGAGATTCCTTATGCGGAGTCGGACTATCTGAATTATGCGGTGGATTCCAGAAAGCATATTCTGTTCGAGGCAAAAGTTCCCGCATACGGATATGCGCTGTACCGCGTGATCATGGAGGGGCCGGATATTGATCCGGACGCGGGAAACAGCATGGCGGCCACGGCAAACAGTATGGAGAACGGTATCTTAAGCGTAACGTTTGACGAGCAGACAGGCGCGCCCTGTTCCGTTCGGAAAGGTGGGTGCGAACTGCTGGAGAAAAGCTGCGCGTTCGCCGTCTATGAGGACGATAGGGGTTCCTGGGGAGAGCACGTGTTTGACGGGCAGGCGTGCGGCAGTTTCCGGGTGACGGATAAAAAAGTGATAGAAGAAAACTCCATGCGGGCAGTGGTGAGATACCTGCTGGAGTACGGACGCTCGGAAATGATGGTGGACTATATTCTGGAGAAAAATTCCGACCGCCTGAAAATACGGCTGAAGCTGCGCAATGCGGAGAAACAGAAACTGATCACCCTGAACATTCCTGTGGCCGTGCAGGATCCGGTTATTTACAATGAGACGGCTTTTCTGGCGGAAAACAAAGTCTGCCATGAGAATCAAAACAAGGAATATTATCAGCACAGGTTTGTAAAGATCGAGGACGGCTGCGGGCAGAGGGGAATGGCCGTGATCAATAACTGTATCTATGGGTTCCACCAGGTCGCAAATGAGTATCGCCTGATTCTGCTGAGAAATTCTTCCTTTGCCAGAGGAGGCAGGGGACCGCTTCCCGACAATCTGGAGGGCAGCTTTATGAATCAGGGAACCTATGACTACTCTCTGGTTCTGCTCCCCTATGAGGAACCGGTCTCCCACGGCAGACTGTTTGCGGAGGCGGATTTTCTGCACATGCCGGTGGAGTGTCTGGAGGATTGCTGCCACGGCGGAGAAAGCTGGCTGTATCGGGATGCGCTCTTTGAGGCGTCCGGAAAAAATATTCATTTTTCCGGCATCAAGAAAGCGGACCGGGACGATGCTATGATTCTGCGTTTCTTTGAGACGGAGGGAGAGACGGGAGAGATCACCGTCAGAAAAGGAGAAAACACCTGCACCCAGAGTCTGGGGGCGCATGAGATCCGCACACTCAAGGAGACGAAAGACGGATTTCGGATCTGCAATATGATAGAGGAATAAGGTGATCAGTCATGGAAAAGAAAACTCTGCATATGATAGGAAACTCCCATATCGATCCGGTATGGTACGGGGACTTGGACGAGGGGATGCAGCAGGTCAAGGCGACTTTTGCCTCTGCGCTGGACCGTTTGCGGGAATCCGGCGAGGTGAAATTTACAGCAACTTCCGCGGCGTTCTTTGAATGGATCGAGGCGGTGGACCCGGAAATGTTCCGGGAAATACAGGAGCGGGTGGCGCAGGGGCGTTTTGAACTGACGGGCGGCTGGCTCATAGAGCCCGACTGCATCCTGCCCTGCGGCGAGGCGTTTGTGCGGCAGGGATTGTACGGGCAGAGATATTTTCGGGAGAAATTCGGCGTTATCTGCCGTACAGGTTCCAATGTGGACAGCTTCGGACACAGTCAGATGCTTCCCCAGATTCTGAGAAAAAGCGGGATGAAAGAATATGTCTTCATGCGCCCGCGCCTTGAGACACCGCTGTTTGAGTGGGAGAGCGAGGACGGCAGCAGAGTGCGGGCCGTCAGTCTGCCCAGCGAGTACACGACCTGGTTTTATGAGCCTGCCAGAGAGGCCGTGGAGGCGGCGCTTTCCGCTTCCAGGAGACAGGGACTGGCCTCTATGGTATGCTGCTACGGGGTGGGCAATCACGGAGGCGACCTTACAAAGGAAAATATCCGGACGGTGAGGCGGCTTGACCAGGAACGTGAAGATGCGGATCTGATTTTTTCCACATACGGAGCATTTTTTGACGGGATCTCCCAGGAAGACGGTCAAAAAGTAACCGCGCAACGGGTATTTTTTGATGGTATCAATACGGGATGCTACTCTATGGACGGCGTATTGAAGAAAGGCAACCGGCAGGCGGAGAACCGTATCCTGCAGGCGGAGAGCATGCTGGCTATGGAGCGGCTGTTTCTGGGGGAATGCGGGAAGCGGCAGACGGACTGCCTGGAACAGACAACGGAAAGAAGAC
>JAAVAG010000027.1 GCA_014804185.1 Lachnospiraceae bacterium | reverse complement strand
GTGGGAAAGGGGGCTTACTTTGGACTGCACTACCGGAGAGGTCGTCGTGCCGTCCGATATTATAAAGGGAGAGACTCCCCTTACAGAACTTCTGGAAACCGGCGCTTTCCGCTGTGTTCAGATCTGGAGATCCGGCAATGAGAGCATGGAGGAAGCCGAGCGGCAGAATCTGAAAGAAATCATAGAAGACTTTCAACGCAGCGGGGAGACCATCTCTGATCTTAACAGCGGCGATTTCTATCTGACAGAGAATGGACTGGGGCTGGTCACAAACGACGGAAGGTACTATACCTGTCTGGAAGCGGATCTGGCGGATCTGACGGACTTTCTTACCGCCCAATAGCCGGCCTGCATTGCAATAAATTGCATACAAAATGTACTTTCGGATTGCAACCGCACAGGTGAAAAAAAATTTATTTCGGGTATTGACAAATGTTTCCTCTTATTGTATAGTAATACTTGTCCGTCAGGTAACTGACAGGAAATGCGCGAGTGGCTCAGCGGTGGAGCACCTCCTTGCCAAGGAGGGGGTCGCGGGTTCGATTCCCGTCTCGCGCTTTTTTGATGCCATGATTTCCGACTGCAAAACCATACAGAGACAAAGGGACTCAAACGGTCATACTGGATTTCACCTGTTTTTCCGTCCCCGCACTTTTTTTACAATTGTCTCCGCAGACACTACAAGGGCAAACACTGCAAACGCCGCCGCAAACTTTCCCCAGAAGATCCAGAGCGAATTGGCCTCCTGCCACTGATCGTCTATGACATACAGCATGTAATCCGTGGAGAAGCCCATATCTCTGCTCAATGTCAGCAGCGCATCCTTTACATACTGCGAGGACACTCGTTCCTTTTGTCCTATGGGAAGCGCAATCTCTTTCCCTCTGGCAATCTTATTGGCAATGCTGCGGTTCATCTGGGCCAGAATATGGCTGCCATCCTCCAGTTCTATGACATAGTAGGGATAATATTCCGTAAAAAATCTTGGCATATATCCTATAAAATAATCAATGGACCTTTTGATATGGCTGTCCTTGGATCCCCTGTACGCCCCGGTTCTGTTTGTCAGCGACCTGTCCGCCCAATCCGCCAGAGAATAGATATTGGTCTTGTATATGCTCCTGGGAACCACCGTGACATATTCCACAACAAGACTGTCCCATTCACTCTGAGTTGTCAGTGAAAGGATCCCTTCCCCTGCTGTCTTTCCCGTGTGATTCGCCCACTCTCCGTTCTCAATTTCATCTCTGCTGACCGTCTGCTGCTCTCTCTGCGCCCACAGGATCCCTTCCATATCAAAAAATATAAATGTAACCACTCCCAGCCCCAGCGCAGCCACAGCTGCCAGATAGGGCCAGATTTTTTCCCAGATCTCTCTCATCACATTTTTTGCCTCCGCGGTTTTCAAATTTAATCATCAAGGATATCCGCATATTTAATCCTGTAGATTCTTCTCAGAGAATCGTTGATTCTCTCCTCCGAAATCGTGCCGTCCTGCACCGCCGCCAGAACCGCCTCATAGGCAGCCTTATAGTCCTCCGGCATAAGCAGCATATCACATCCCGCTTTCAGCGCCCTGACCGCAGCGTCTCCCGAATCATAATATTCCGTAATAACCGTCATATTCAGCGCGTCCGTAATAATGACTCCGTTAAAATGCAGTTCGTTTCTCAAAATATCTGTCACAATGGTTTTGGAAAAAACAGAAGGAACAGGTATCTCGTCTCCGGTCAGTCCCGGTGCCATCATATGCGTAATCATGATAAAATCCACACCGCTGTCTATTCCGGCCTGAAATACCACAAACTCTTCCGCCCGGAATTCTTCCGCCGTTCTATCGGTATCCGCCATGCCGTCGTGCGTATCTTCCGTACTGCTTCCGATGCCGGGAAAATGCTTGAGACAGGCACTCACGCCGTTTTCCTCCAGTCCCTTGACCATGGAGGATACCATAGAAGCCACCATATTGGGATCACTTCCATAGGAACGGCTTCCGATCACGCTTCCCTCCACATTGTTAATGTCCGCAACCGGCGCAAAATCAACATTAAATCCCAACGGAGTCAGATAACCGGCGATAGTCTGTCCGGCATTGTACGCGTTTGCGGGATCTCCCGTTGCGCCGATGTCAGAAGCCTTGCCCACATTGGTTCCGATCCCGCTGTCCGCCACACGGCTTACGGTTCCGCCCTCCTCATCCACCGCAATAAACAAAGGATAACGGCTGTAGGACAACGAATTGGCTATCATCTCGGCGAGCTGCTCCTGTGACTTTATATTTTTCTTGAAATATATCAGACCTCCCACCGGATTGGCGTTCAGCGCATCCTTTGTGCCGTCCCCGGCCTTTACCGCAGTGTCCACTCCCGTGATCGCCTCCGGCGTCACAAAAAAGAGTCCCGCTACCTTTTCCTCGAGCGGCATAGCCTCAATGGCGGCATCCACAATCCCATCCAGTTTTTCCTCCGCTGTCAGTTCCGGCACATACTCCTCCGGATCCGGCTGTGAGATCTCCGGCTCATTGATCAGATCGTTCACCTGCTGTTTTATATCTTCCGCAGGCTGCTCCTGCGGTTGTTTCTCCATTCTGTCCATAATATACCGCACGGCAAAGAATCCCCCCATTGCAATCACAGCCAATACGATCAGCATCGTAATATATGCCATGATCTGATTCCGCAGGCGCCGCTTTCTTCTGAGCGCCCTTTTATCTACTCGATTATCCGTCTTATTTTCACCGTTTTCCATTACATTCCTCTTAAACCTTTTTCCATCTCCGTCACTGCAGCTGTCTGTAAATACCGCGCAGGCACAGATGCACTCCTGTGTACCGTATATATAATATACTATTTCCATTCACTTTTCCACAGGAAATTTTTATTTCCGCAGTCAGCAGCCTTTTCAGGCGTCACGAAAGAGCGCATCGACTATTTATACAATCGATGCGCTCTCAGGCTATGTTCTCCAACGGCCTGTACCTCCCTATTCTGTTTTATTTCCATGGTTTACGGTTACCTGAAAAAATATCCATATCTTCTCTTTTGTATCTTTCCACTTTTTCTTTTGTACGCATGTACTGTAACGTCGAATCTTTTTCTTTCGTATTTCGTTACTTTCTCTCGTGTACTTGACATCTGCTTCTTTCTTTTGTACTTTATTCATTTGTATATTATATGGATATTAATAATATGGTAATACTCTAAGTGTTAGGTGGACTGTACCTCTCTTTCTTTAGATTTCTTGTGTTTGTTTGTGATTTTATTATATACTTGCCCGCCGCATTTGTCAACACATTTTTTCTTTTTTTTACAAATATTTTTATTAATCGACATTTTCCTTGAAATGTTTGTAATTTCTTCCATTTTTCGACAAATATTGCAAAAATTCCCGCTGTCCTGTGAAAACAGCGGGATTCTTATTATAATTGCGCTATTACAAAAATATCGTACAATGCCCTGATGGCGGTCTCAAAGTCTTCATCCCTGACGCCGATAATAACATTCAGTTCCGACGAACCCTGATCAATCATCTTTACATTGACATTCGCATGCGCCAGCGCCGCGAATATTCTGGCCGCCGTGCCGCGGGTGGATTTCATTCCCCGGCCCACCACGGCAATCAGCGCCAGATCCGACTCAATATCGATGGAATCGGGACTGGCCAGACGATGAAGCCCTGCCACCACTTTTTGTTCCTTATGCATGAACTCGTCCTGATGCACAAACACGGTCATTGTGTCGATGCCCGAGGGAACATGCTCAAAAGAAATTCCGTTTTCCTCAAAAGACTGCAGAACCCTGCGTCCGAAACCGATCTCCGCATTCATCATATCTTTTTCTATATTGATGGCACAGAAGCCTTTTTTGCCCGCGATTCCCGTGATAATATATTTGGATTTCTGACAGGTGCTGCCCACAATCCATGTACCACTGTCCTCCGGACAGTTGGTATTGCGTATGTTGATGGGAATGCCACGCTGGCGCACCGGGAAAATGGCATCCTCATGCAGTACCGTAAAGCCCATGTAAGAAAGTTCCCTAAGTTCCCTGTATGTGATGGTATCTATGACTTCAGGATTTTCAACGACCCGCGGATCCGCTATCAGAACTCCCGACACGTCCGTCCAGTTCTCATATACGTCCGCTCTCACCGCCTTTGCGACAATAGATCCCGTGACATCGGAGCCTCCCCTGGAAAAGGTTTTGACTCTTCCGTCCGCATAAGCGCCATAAAATCCGGGTATCACGGCGCCCCGGCACTTTGCCAGCCTGTCGGAGAGCACCTGATCCGTGAGTGCGGCGTCAAACTCACCATTTTCTCCAAAAAAAATGACCTCGGCGGCATCGATGAACTCATATCCCAGATAATTTGCCATTATAATGCCGTTGAGATACTCACCTCTGGAAGCGGCATAGTTTTTGCCCGCTTTCTCCTCAAAATTCCTTTTGATGGTTTCAAACTCCGCATCCAGCGTAAGTTCCAGATGCAGTCCGTCTATGATCTCCTGATACCGCTCTTTGATCGCGTTTAACTCGTCCCCGAAGTCCACTCCTGACTCGGCAAGCGCGTAGCATGCATAGAGCATATCCGTCACCTTGGTATCGCCGTCAAATCTCTTTCCGGGTGCGGAGGGCACCACAAACACCCTCTCTCTGTCCGCCCGAATGATATTTCCCACCTTAATGAACTGCTCGGCGCTGGCAAGCGAACTGCCGCCGAATTTTACCACTTTCCTCATGTTCTTCCAAGCCTTTCCATACTTATCACAGATTTTTCGAGGAGTTTTCCTCAAACATATGCTCTATCAGCTGATGTCCCCGGTCCACCCTGATACCGCTCTTTCTTCCGGACTCTTCGCTGTAGAGAAGTCCACAGCTTTTCGGAGCCGTGCTGTCGTACAGCAGATACGGCACGTCGTCCGCCGTATGGGTTCTGAGCCTGACAGGAGTAGGATGATCCGGCAGCACCAGCAGCCGGAAGTCCTCTCCCGCCTTGGTCAGTCCACGCACCACCGGTCCTATCACTCTCGCATCCAGATATTCGATGGCCTGCACCTTGCGCTCCGCACTGCCCTGATGCCCCATCTCATCCGGCGCCTCCACATGGATATAAGCAAAATCATAGCCCCCGTCTGTCAGCGCGCTGACCGCCGCCCGGGCTTTTCCCTCATAATTGGTATGCAGACCGCCCGTCGCGCCCTCGACCTGCGCCACGTCCATACCCGTTCCCGCGGCAATACCTTTCAGCAGATCCACCGCGGACACCATAATTCCCTTTTTACCCGTTTTCTCCTGAAAGGAAGACAGTTTCGGCCTTGTTCCCGCGCCCCAGAACCAGCAGCAGTTGGCAGGATTCAATCCCTGCTCCCGGCGCTTTCTATTGACAGGGTGCTCCGCCAGAATGTCATAGCTTTTACGCATCATCTCATAAAGTTTCCGATTCTCCGGCAGATACCGTCCAATCACCTGTCCCAGCACGTCATGGGGCGGCGTCAGCGCGGACAGCTGTCCCTTATCCCAGATGAGGCAGTGTCTGTAGCTGGTTCCCACATAAAAATGAAATTCTTCCGTCTGCAGACGGTCAGCCACCGCACGCAGCAGCACCGCACAGTCCTCTGTGCTGATCTCCGAGGAACTGTGGTCAATGATCGTCTTTTCCTCAAAAGATTCAGGTTCCCCGGAAATTGTCACAATATTGCACCGCAGCGCAACATCCGTCTCTTTCATGGGAACGCCGATGCTCAAAGCCTCCAGCGGGGATCTTCCCGAATAATATTTTCGCGGGTCATATCCCAGCACCGACAAATTTGCCGTATCAGATCCCGGTTTCATGCCGTCCGGTATCGTATGTACCATACCGATCTCGGACTTTGCGCTGAGCATGTCCAGTACGGGTGTATCGGCATAGGCCAGCGGCGTCTTTCCTCCAAGCTGCTGCAGGGGCTCGTCCGCCATGCCGTCCCCCAGAATGATCACATACTTCACTTTACTTTAT
>JAAVAG010000026.1 GCA_014804185.1 Lachnospiraceae bacterium | reverse complement strand
CTGTTAGCGCTTGATAAAGGTAGCAATGTCTTGTTTTATAACCCACTTTCCTTTTTGACTGCTTCCTTCTCTTTCGATCACCCCAGACAAACGCATTTTCCGCATATGATATTTAATCGTATCATGCTTTTCCCCAAGCATTTCTGCAATCTGGCTTTGTGACAATGCCGGATTATCTTTGATAACTTTTATAATCCGCATAGGAATCGAATTCTCAATATTTTGAAAACCAACTTGGGTAGTACCTTGGGTAACAACTTGGGTAGTATCTTGGGTAGTGTCAGTCATCAAACTTTTAAACGTCACCATAATATCCTCTTTTTTCACCATATACTCTGGCATAGGATTCCCGGCCTGCGCACAGCTGTCCTTAATTTTCTCAATTCCCCGCCCCCATGCTTCGATAAACCCTGCACGAAAGAAAGTATTCGCAATGAGCGGATTATATGGTCTGGAACGATGACTTCCCATCAAATCATCAACCGTCCAATCATCAGGAAACACGCAATCGTTTGCAATCATGATTTTATCCGCATAAACCCTGATTTGAATCGGTATCAATGTTCCATAGAATTTGTGGGCAATGGCATTAAAAACAGCTTCTCTGATCGCCTCCTTGGGAAATGGATAAGTTTCCACCCTTGTAACTCCCTGATAAGAAATTTCTGCTTTCAGGTATTTGGTAAAAATCAAATCCACAACTCTATCAGCCTGTGAAATCAGTGATCCATGTATTTCATCCTGATACCGCAATTCTGAATCTGTTTCAAAATAGCCAATTTTTACATAAGAACCTGGTATCCATTTCTCCGGATTATGATGAAACAGTAAGATTGCTGCCCGCTTGAGCATACCATGGTCAAGCAAATTTAAGCTATCCAACAATTGTTCGTTGGAAGAATCAACATCTTTTTTATCCATTCTTTTGCTAAGAACGGCCTGGTCACGAAAACTATCAAAACTATCATTCCGTAAATCCTTTACTGCAATATCCTGTATAGGAACACTATCCCAAGTAATGCCTGTCTTTTTCAAGAGGAACTGATTCAATGCCTGTCCTTTGAGCAACTGCTTTGTGCTTCCGCTCCGATAATGATATTCTCCCCTGTAATTTACCGGATAAGTATTGGGATTGACACAAATTTCAATATAATCTTTCTCATCCTCTGTCAGCAAATTCACATCTACGATAATTCCAAGAACATCCCTTACCTTATTCGGAATATCTTCCATCAGTTTTTTGCTGTCACTAACTCCGATGACCGTACCGTCATCCTTTGTGCCAATATAAATCTTTCCGCCCTGTGCATTGGCAAATCCGCATATCCATTTCAGATATTCGTCACGCCAAGATTCTTTCCATTCAACATTCTGGCTTTCTGCCATAAATGCACCTCCAAAATCGAATTGGACAGACAATGCCTGCCCAATTCATATCATACCAAAATATTCAACAAAATACTATATTCAGTGTGGAACAGTTTTATATTTTTCGTTTGTCATTTCAAGGCTCTTTCCGAAATGGTGTAGTAGTGGTGTAGTAAACGCCTTATTTAGCCGAGAAATCATTAATTTTACAGGCTTTTCCAGAACATTTCAAGATACTGCCGTGATAGACAAATAGCTAAAATCGCACATTTATTTAAGAAGCATTAGTTTGTATTCTCCCTACTTTTCGGAATTGTGTTCCCGATAAAAATAGGATATAATTGAAATCGGCATTTAGAATTAAAACTAATTTGGGAGGGCTGCATGGAATATAACTTAAAAAGACATATTGATTTCTTACTGGAAAACGCCTGCCCGAGCATTCGTTATCTCGTTCACAGAGATCTGCTGAAAACACCAACTGACGAGCCTTTCATGATAGAATTGCAAGCAGAAATATTACAGCAAAGCAATGTGCGAAAGCATTTATCAGCTCAAAATCCCGATGGGTGGTTCGGTCATGAGTTGCACGGTATCGATGGCATGGACTGCCATATCAATGGTTTATTGAGCTTAGGTCTTGAAACCGATTCTCCGTATATTCAAAAAGCAATAACAGCATTAACAACTCCCGAGATAGCTTCACAGTACAAAAATTGGTTTCACGGAGGAGAAGCCTTGGACGCAGACGGCAGAGGAGGCAATCGTGCGGTTAGTGCCGATATTTTATCGTGGGTCAAATATCCCGAAGATTATCCTCTTCTGTCTGATGAAATTTCACTTGCTTTTGAACACCTCTCAGCAGTTCTGAATTATACAGCGGTCGATGATTTTTCTATTAAGGGTAAGAATAAACGATATTATAAGCCTAATGCGCTATTTCCCGGAGCGAACCACATTGGTCTTCTTGAAAACACGCAAAGCTGGAGAAACGAAAAGAGTATGAAAATCGCCAAGACCGCTGCAAAAATCGCTTATGATCTGCTTAAGGATTTTGATGAACATATAACTTTCCGCAAACCTAAAGAATATGGCAGCGGATTTGTCGGTCCGTTCAACTATAATTGGATGGCATTAACCCCCATTACCAGAAACGATCTGCAAAATATCTTGGATGATCCGTATCATATTCATTTTGGATTTTGGTTAAGAACAATTACAGTAGTTCCTGATTGGGTTCGTCAAACCACGCAGCCTTATGAACTTTTGGCGCAGCTTTTAAATGAAGACACATTTATGGATATGATACCCGAAAAAACACTGAAAGGATTTAAGCAGATTTTAGGAAGAGAACCAAACTGGAGGAAAAAATCATCTATAAAATGTGATGTGACCTTTGCATTGCTCAACGCTTGTTGGCGTGTAATAAATGAGTAACGTCATGTATGGTGCTTACGGTGCGGGATGAAACAAAGATACGGTGACACTGCTATAGGAGGGATGTCCAATGAATAAAATAAAAGACACCTTAATAAAGAATAAAAAAATGTGCATAGGCTTCACTGTATTAGGAGCATTAGGACTTATATGCTTTGGTCTTAGCTTTATAATTGTGGACTATTGGTTTCCAACATTTTACATAGGCGCCTTTTTAGCAATATGTATAATTGGTTCAGTCCTATGGATTATAGGCCATAGATTTACAAAGAAGTTATCTGTATGGTGGTATATAATGGCATCAAATACATTGATAACAATTTACAGCGTGTACCGTATCATTTATGACACATTCATAAACACAGGTTGGTTCCAGGGCCTTGAAGCAGTAATATTCATAGTACTTATGGCACCTGTAGAAGTTGCTATATACCTGGTTTGTGTTATATTTATACTGAAGAACAGAGGAAAATTCAGGTAATGTTGATTGAACAGAGACTTTTCTCCAACTCATTTACCGCAGAAATAAAATGTCTCCGTCCTCTTATCTTCCCGGCCGAAATAATATTCATCGTCTCCACAGCCCTGAAGCACGATCTGGTCATCCGTATAGCGTTTTAACCCCCACACTATTCCCTGGTCAGTCTGTACACTTTTTCCCAGTTCACATTTATCTGCCGGTATATTGACATCATTCTCATTGCATTCATATCCCAGATCACTGTAAAACCGACACCACGGCTGGGAATTGTCCTTATAATTCCGAATGCGGAAAAACTGTCTGCCGCCAAACATTCCAAGGTCAAATGGAAAATTATAAGATATACCACAGTAAATATTTATATCCTGTGGTTCAATGGAAAAATTATACTCTGTTTTGCCTGTACAAAGCCAGAAATGAAAACGGTACGCAGTTGAGCTAAAGGAATCCGCCATTCTCCACGCCAGCAGACAGTTTTTTATTCCGGCCTCATTTACTGTCGGTAATGAAATCTTATCGTGATTTACCGAAAAAGATTCTGTGCGTTTCATTGTTTTTGTTATCTGATCATTATAAATCTGGCCCAGCTTACCTTTCAGTCTGTCATCATTAGCATACACTAGTTGGGATTCCGTCTCTGCTCTATACGCATAGCCTATTGTCTTATCCGTTTTATTATATTCACAGATGCCATATAGCTTCCTATATCCATCAATTCCCACATACAGTCTGGTTCCTAAAACCGTTTCAGCCTGAGAACAATAATAAACTAATGCGAACCTTTCTGTTTCAACAACTTCACGCAGTTTGGATTTATATACACCGCAGACAAACTGCTCATACGACGCATCAAATGTACTGATGCCATCTACAAGGATCGAATCTGTTGTCACAGAAAACAATCTGCTCATCAACACAATCTTGCCAATCTCCGGAACCGTCTGATCCAACTCCCATTTCGACACCGTTTGCCTCGTTGTTCCCAGCTTCTCCCCAAATGCCTCCTGTGATAAAGATACAGAATTCCGAATCTGCTGTATTCTTTGCCCTAAAGTCATATTAATGGACCCCTTTCCGTTAGCTGCTTTTTACTGTTGTCTGATTGTGGTCATTGCCTCATAAGCGGTATTCAGCATGGCAAAATCCTCCGTGTCCTGGGACAGTTCCCAAAATCCCACTCCTGCCAGCCCAAACTCCTTTACCAGGGAACTCTTGGCCTCGATGGACCGCTCGTTTTCATATCCGATAAAGGTATCATTTCCAAACAGATAAGGGGACTGGGTATCCTCATCCCAGAATTCCGTAAAGTCCGGATCGTTCAGATAGCTTTTAAAAATGTTTCTGCAGCTCTCATAGGCAGTATCATAACTCACGGGCTTAAAGCGCTGATAGAGACCGTTGTTTTCCGTTTCGGTAACAGGAAGCACATAGCCGTACAGAGGGAGCCCTAACACTAACTTGTTGGCCGGAATATCGCTCTTGATATAGGTGTCCACAATGGTATAGAGTGAGTATCCGGTATATTTTTCTTCTCCGGGAGCGTACATGGGCGCATTGAAGTTCGTAGTTGGGCTCCATGTTCCGTAAAGATTATATCCCATGATGAATACATAATCCAGGAAAGGCTCCACGGCCTCATAGTCAATGCCCTTCAGTTCTCCACTGTCCGCTGCGCCCGCAAGAGAGAGTGAATAATGTTTTCCCGTCTCCTGTCCCAGCTCATCCATTCCCTTTCTGAGACACAGAACCATGTTGGTAAAGCCTTTCATTTCCGCCGGTGTACTGGGAAACTCCCAGTCCAGATCAATGCCGTCAAAATCATAAGTTGTCAAAAAATCAAGGCAGCCCTCCGTAAAGATCTTCAGATTTTCGTCCTTACTGCACATAATCTTGAAATATTTGTCTCCGCCGCCGCCACCGATGGACAGCACCAGTTTCAGATCCGGATTCTGCTCTTTCAGACTCGCAAGCTCCTGCAAATTTTCCAGATGATCGTCAATGTTGTTGGCAAATGGGGCAAAGGCCCAAGTAGTCTCGGCAAAAGCATAGTGGATGTGGGTCAGCTTTGCAGCATCGATATCCTTCGCCCTTAATCCGTCAGCATCATACCTGCACCAGGAGGTGTAATAGGCAATCACATATTCTCCGGCCTGCCGGGGCAGCACATCCTCGCTGACAGGACTCACTTCAGAAATGTCCGGAATATATTTCACTTCCTCATTCACCTCCGGGGTGGGAGCCGCCTCTGAAGTCTCCTCCGTGCTCTCTGCCGCACTTTCCTCTGTGTTCTCCACCGTTTCTGTCATTTCCTCTGTCATTTCCTCCGTCATTGCTTCCTCCTTTTTCTCCTGGCTCCCACAGGCACTGAGCATGACTGCCGCCGCAGCACAGGCGCATAATAACCTTACTATCTGTTTTTTCATTTTGTCCCTCACCATCCGCCGCTTTTGCGGCTTCTTTCTCTGCATGTCGAACAACGATAATTGTTTTTATTATACTATAAAGAAATACAACCGTTTTCAAGTTTTTTTAAAAAAGAAAATGCAAACTTTATCTCTTGTAGTATAATGGAAACGTTGAAGAAAGTCGTTCGTAAATAAGATGTGAGTTTAACACTGCAGGATGGTATATAAAATGGATTACAGGATAGCTGTCTGTGATGATGAACGGATATTTATAGACAGGATAAGGAGCATCCTTTCGGACTGTGAGATACATGGGTACACGGATTCCGGACTGTTATTGCGGGCGCTGGAAACCGGAGAAAGGTTTGATGTGATCTTTTTGGACATTGCCATGCCGGGGCTGGACGGCATTGGCCTTGCAAAGGAGATCAGAGAGTCTGACGAGGATGTGATCCTTGTCTTTGTCACCAGCAGGGCGGAATTTATGCAGACCGGGTACGAGGTTCGGGCCTTTCGATATTTGCTGAAAGATCAACTGGAAAATGGACTGCCCATCATCTGGGCGGATATTGAAAGGGAACTTGCAAACAGAGAAGATCAATACTTCGTCTTTGATTTTAACAGGCAGACCTATCGCTATGCCTGCAGGGAAATTATCTATTTTGAAAGCAGCCTCCGCCGCATTATTCTTCATACCAAAAGCGGGACTGCCGTATTGTATGGGGGACTTGACGAAATTGAGGCCAGGCATCCTGCCTTTGTCAGAGTCCATAAAAGCTACCTTGTGAATCCTGGGCACATTCGCGCCTTGTCCGCAGGGAATGTTATAACCACGGACGGCCAGATACTTCCGGTGAGCCGCCGGTATAAGCAAAATCTGGAGAAGTTTGGGGGTGTCAGATAAAGATGGTTCTGCTGACAAGCCTGATACTGGATGCCGCGTTGACAATCATCGGGCTGGCAAAGAGAAGAGGCGGACTGTGGACGTGCCGGTTTGCCGCCCTGTCTGTCATTGTAAATATGAGCGCCCTTTATGTGTCAAACGCTCTTGCAGCGGAGTTTGGAGATGCTGTTTTGCCGGAAACGGCATGCGCTGCCGCGGCAAAAATATTTGTAATCGCTATTTTTTTACAGAAGACAGAACCGGCAGAAAGGGTACTGCCGGGTTATCTGCTGTCGATTGGGATTTCATTATGTGTTCATTCTGCTCCGGCAGCAGGACTGCTTTGCGAATTGCTTCTCCTTATTTATCTGCTGCACGCGGAAAGCACCGTCAGGAAAGAACTGAAACAGGAAGCAAAAGATCGTGCCGGTTTCAATGCCGGCGGAAATGACCTGTATCTGCAGACCATTGAGGAAAGTTACCGCAAGAACAGAACATTGATGCATGATCTGAACAACCATGCCATCGCCATGCATGCTCTGGCGGCCAATGGGGAATATGAGGACTTGATGCGGTATATCGACACCTTTTCCCGGAAAGTGAGGGATAATATGTTTCCCGTGCGCAGCGGCAGTATTGTTCTGGACGCTGTGCTGGCCGATAAATATCATCGTGCGGCAGGACTGGGCATATCGGTTATATTTGAGCAGATCAGGTATTCCTCTGATCTGGAAAATGAGGATTTGTGTACTGTAGTCGGAAATTTATTTGACAATGCCATAGAGGAAAATATGAAATGCCGGGACGCAGGGCAGCGCAGAATTTCTATATGCATTTTATCGGATGAGGATACTCTGCAAATGACGGTCAAAAATCCGCTTTTTCATGAACTGAAAGTGAAAAACGGCCTGCCGGTCAGCGAAAAACCGGACGTGGAGCATCATGGCATGGGGCTGAGAAATGTCCGGAGGGTATGCGATCGGTACAATGGAACGCTTATCTGGGATGTTTTGGAGCAGGAATTTACTGTGACGGCATATTTACACACAAAATAATGAAAAGCGCAGCGGCGTGTCCGGACAATTGGGTTCCGGTCACGCTTTTTTAACATAAGGACAACTCGCGGAGCGTGGTGTCCGTTGTTTTGTAACGTCCTGTTAAAAATGACATGGCGGCTGTCAATAATTGCATCAGCAATCAAATGCGCAAGTTCTGTGTTATACTGGTTCAAAATACAAACAGGGAAGGAAGAACAGATGTCTGAAGATCATCGGAACAAAAATCAAGGATACCATGCTATCTTACACAGCGGCATATACACGCTGAGAATCACATTCCGCCATGCCCCTATCGTGGCAGGCGTGTATACCATTCTGTCACTGACCAGTTCTCTCTGCTGCGTGGCTCAGATCCTGATTCTGCAGCAGTTGGTGGACGCGGTAGCCGGTTATATTCATGCGCCGGAAAGCGGAAACAATGTACCGCTGTGGGGAGGCCTGTACATAGCTGCGCTGGCGGCCTCTTCCGTATATGGATTTGTTCAGGGCAAACTGGACTGGTATCTGCGCAGACGGCTGATCAAGTCTCTGTCGCCCGCCATAGTGGAGAAGTTTTCCCGCATTGCGTATCAGTACTTTGAAAATGCGGAATTTCAAAATGTAATATCGCGCATGACCCAGAATCCCCAGGAAAAGGTTCATAGCGCTTTTCGAAGTATCGTGGACTGTATGATGCAGGCGATAACATTGGCCGGCATTCTGGGAATATTTTTCAGAGCGTCTTTCTGGATCGGCATGGGAGCTGCTTTGATTGGAATTCCTATGTCTGTGATGAATATCCGCGCCGTAAGCAGGCGGAATCGTGCTTTGGGGGAAGCCACCATGGATCAGAGAATGGGCGAATATCAGCAGGGGCTTTTTATAGACAAGAATGCGGCTTATGAAATCAAGGTTTTCCGGGCCGGAGATCACCTTCTTACTATGTGGCAGGAGACAACGGACAAGATTTTTAAACACAGCACCAGGATTCTCAAGGAGGTACAGCAGGTTCGGATCATTGTGACTCTTTTGCAGACAGCTTATGCAGGATTTACCGTTGCCGCGCTGACTGTGGGTTTTCTTGCAGGGAGCATCGGGCTTGGTGTGCTGGTGTCCGTTCTGCAGTCTTTGGAAAGATTATTTTCAGTTATGGAGAGAGTCTCCCACTGCGTTTCGGATCTGGGAAAGGTTACTTATGAAATTGGCTATCTCAGAACATTCTTACATTTTGAGGAGGATGTCCGGAGAGGCAGAGAAACCGCGGAAAAGGGCGGCGGGATTGTATTTGACCACGTGTATTTCAAATACCCCGGCACGGACAGGGAAATTCTTCATGATCTGAGTTTTTCTGTCGAAAGCGGGGAAAGGGTGGCTCTGGTGGGCGCCAACGGCGCTGGAAAGTCCACAATCGTTAAGCTGCTCTGCGGATTATACCGCCCCGACAGCGGCCGTATTTACATAGGAGGAAAGGATATCGGCACTTTGTCAATAAACGCTGTCCATCAATATATCGCGGCGGTATTTCAGGATTTCGGCACTTATCAGCTCACCCTGAGGGAAAACATTGCCTTTGGTGATCTGACCAGAATCGAAGATGACAAAAGTCTTTTAAAGGCGCTGGCCCAGGCGGATTCAGGGGAACTGGCAAGCTTAGGGTTAGATACCAGTCTGGGAAAAATCGCGGAGGACGGCGTGGATTTATCCAGAGGACAATGGCAGAGGATTGCTGTGGCCAGGGCGTTCCTCTCCGAAGCGGAGTTCGTGGTACTGGATGAGCCCACGGCCTCCCTGGACCCCATAGCGGAAAGCAAAGTGTATCAGTCCTTTGAGGATGTGCTGCAAAAGAGAGGAACCATTATTATTTCCCATCGCCTCGCCTCCGCCAGAATGGCCGACAGGATCCTCGTATTGGAGGGAGGCGAAGTGGTGGAGACCGGCTCTCATGAGGAACTTATGGAAAACGGCGGTCTGTATGCGGTAATGTATGAGGAACAAAGCGGGTGGTATAAAGCCGGATAAAGCACACCACCATCTGAATTGGAGGATACGCAATATGAAAAAAGAAAGAAAATCAGCAGTCCGTTACTTCGGAAAGGTTACAAAGGATTTATATACGATTATGCCGACGGAACTGTCCATTGTGATCCTGATGAAACTTTTGAAATCTGCAGGAGCCTTTTTGCAGGTATCTGTCACAGCCATGTTTTTTGATACTGCCGCCAGGTATCTGGAGGGCGCCGCCGGACGGGAAGAACTGCTGAAATGGGCAGGGCTGTTTGTGCTGATGATGGGTCTGCCCTGGATTTTCGATGCGGCAGAAGAGGGATTGCAGAACATTCCCATGTTTTTGAAACATCACTCTCTGATCTACAGGCTTCATAACAGAGTGACGTCCATACCCCTGATTCGCTTTGAGGAACCGGAATTTTACAATGAAGTGTGGCGGGCCAAAATGTGTATCTACAATTCCGGACTGTTTCATTACTTCTTTGGATTCATTGATTTACTGCCCCTGATCCTCCAATTTGCCGGAACGATCTGGGTCATTGCCGCTTTCCATATTTACTTTATTCCGCTGGCCATGCTGAGCCTCCTGCCCTCTCTGATTGTCAGATTTCGTTATGAGAAAGAGCAATACGCTATGAGAAGGGCGCAGACCCCTCTCGAACGGGAAAAAGATTATTTATGGGAGGTTCTGACCGGAAAGAATCTGGTAAAAGAACTGCGCATGATGGAAACGGAAAACTATATCCGGGAAAAATGGGCCAAAGCCCGGGATCAGGTCATGGACGAAACCTTTCGGTTTGAAATGAAAAACGCCAATCGGGTTCTGCTGGGAGATCTGTTCAAACTCTGCGGCGTTACGGCCAGTATCGCGTTGAGTATTTACCTGGTCGATAAGGGAGTGATCTCTCTGGGACAGTTTGCAGCCTGCATTGCCGCTTTTGGAAGCCTTCAGTTCATGGCGGAAAGTGTGATCAATCTGTTTGCGTACCAGAAAGGGAGGGCGGACTTTGCCGGAGACTACTACGATTTCTTTGAAAATGAACCGGAAAAAGAGGAGGGTAAAAAATATCAGGGCCTGCGGGATGAAATAGAAATCAGGAACGTTTCCTTCCGCTATCCTGCAGGGGAAAAAGAGGCGCTTTCAAAAGTGTCTCTCAGAATCCGTAAAGGGGAACGCGTGGTGATCGTTGGGGAAAACGGCTCCGGAAAAACCACGCTGTCTAAAATCATTGCGGATATTTACCGGCCGCAGGAGGGCCAGGTGCTCTACGACGGGCAGAGTGCAGACAGCTATGAGAGAAACAGCTTCTATAAGAAATTTTCCGTCATACAGCAAAATTTCGTAAAGTATCAGTTTTCCGTGAGGGAAAATATCGGAATCAGCATGCCCTCGCAGGTGCATAACGATGAGCGTTTGATGAAAAGCGCGAAAGCGGCAGACATTGAAGCGGCATTGAAACGGATAGGCGGACTGGACGCGCAGCTGGGCAGGGAATTTGACGGCGCGGATCTGTCAGGCGGAGAATGGCAGAAACTGGCCATAGCCAGGGGGCTGAACAGGGATGCGGATGTAATTATTCTGGATGAGCCTACCTCGGCATTGGATCCTCTGGTGGAATATGACATTCTCACAAAGTTTCTTGACATTACAAAAGGAAAGACCTCTGTGATCATTTCCCACCGGATCGGGCTGGGAAAGTTCGCGGATCGGATCATTGTCATGAAAGGCGGCCGTGTGGCCGAATCCGGAACCCATAGCCAGCTTCTGGCCTCAGGCGGGGAATACAGCAGAATGTGGCACGAACAGGCCAGGTGGTATCAGTAAAAAGTGCTATGGCGGCATTTATGCCTCACATAAAGAGACTATAAGGTTGGGCGTTTTCATCCGCCCATTTCATTTGGATGTCACCATCCCGTCTTTCTTATGACTTCGATCTCTATCGCTCCGTCCTCCTGCATTTCCCCGATCCGGATCTCAAACCCCGGATCTGTGATCGTCCCCTCTTCCGTATACCAGCCGAAATTCCCTGCTGCGCCGCCGGTATTTTCAAAGGTGACCACATCTCCCTCATGATAAAATCCATTTCCGTCATTCACCAGTTTCAGCACTCGGATCCCATTGTTTGAGGAGTCATAGTACGGACTGAAATTGTTATATTTATAGCTGTAGTAATACCCGTCCTGTGTCATCATCTCCGCCTGCACGTGCAGTACCCGGACGCCCCCCTGTGAGAAAGTTCCTTTATGATAGCCCTCCGGCGTAATATATTCCACCAGAAAATACTCCCCCTGAAAATTGGGTTCCTGCCCCGGAGGGAAAATCAAAACACAGCCTCCCTGAACGGCAGGCGGCAGAGAGAACGTCATTCGCTGCGCATCGTCAGGCATGATCTGTACCTGCTCCCGGGTCAGCCACCCCAGCTGCAGCTTGGAGAACTGGCTGAAATCTCCCTGGGAGTCATCCATCATTTCTTTTCCTGCCAGTCCGTGAAGTCCCTCAAAATCCACACCGGTGTAATTGTATTTGTAATAGTCCGGCAATCCCATACAGTGTCCAAGTTCATGCCTCAGCGTACTCACATAATATGTTCTCGTCTTCTGGTAAGGCTGTTCGTCGCTGACAATATATTTCAGGGGAAACACGCCGTCCACACTGTAACCCCAGTTCTCGTACCAGGTATGCTGTGCGGCCCACCAGAAAGAAGAATCCCCGCCGATTGGCACCGACAGAATCAGGGTATCCAGCAGTTCATCCCCGTTGATATCATATTGGCTAAAATCCACTTCCTCGTCATAGTAATCCAGCATCTCCATGACCAGCGCTTCCACCCCCGCATTGCTCTCGTAATCCGCTATATTTCCCTGTGCCGTATAATAATATACATCTCCCTCCATCTGCAGACGTCCATATGAACTGATGTAATAGAATCCGGCAACGCTCTCATCATCCTCCCCAAAGACCCACCGTCTTACTTCTTCCGGATCAACTTTTGAATCGGTATATTTCACATCCTGAAACTCCACCACAAATACAGGGAAAGCCACCTCCCCCACCGAAGCCATGTTCTGTACCTCCAGATCCGCGTAGGCGGAAGGAATATACACCAAACCATCCAGCATAGCCAGAATATGCCTCTCCATCCCGCTGATGATTCCCATTTCACCCTCTGCCGAGTCTTCTGCGGACACGGCCTGCGGCGCGGATTCTGCGGCAGCCTGACCCGATATTGTCTGTACCGCTCCCCCAAGTCCCGCTATTTCCAACAAAACAATCAGGATCCACTTTCCGATCAATTCCATCTCGTTCCTCCATCCATGCGTCCCTACCATCAACAGTATACTCTTTCTCGGCCTGTTTTTCAACTCGTCATGATCGCCCGCTCCATAGTGATAACTGGCCGCCGGGGCGGAACCGATGAACCTTGCTTTTATAGCGCAGTTTCCGTATACTATATATAGACCAGGGAAACAGGCTGCCGCATCAGTCCCTGCAGAGAGGAGAAAACGTCTATGTGTTCCATTGATAAACTCGACAAGAATTTTGCAGTCAGATCCGATATCGGTGAAGAACTGATTTTTTACAACTGTCTGGAAACGCCTTTCCGGGTATACGGCCTTATCGCAACAGAGCAGGGCTTTATCCGCATGCCGGAGGACATTGCAAAAACCGTAAACGAAAACGTGTCTGTTCTGTTTCGCAGCACCGCCGGGGGCAGAGTGCGCTTCTGCACAGATTCCCCGCGCATTGCCATCCGGTCAAAAATGGCAAATATCGGCAGGATGCCCCACTTCGCCCTCACCGGAACCGCCGGATTTGATCTCTATGGAGACGGGAGATTTCTCGGCACATTCGTTCCTCCGTTTGACATACAGGACGGCTATGAGTCCGTCATTGCGCTTCCCGGCATCCGGGTGCGGGAAATCACCATTCATTTTCCCCTGTACAGCGATGTGATCTCTCTGGAGATCGGTCTCTGCACCGGCGCTTCCCTGCTGCCTGCAAGCGAATACCGGACCGGCTCTCCCAT
>JAAVAG010000025.1 GCA_014804185.1 Lachnospiraceae bacterium | reverse complement strand
TGTGCACATCATAAATGCCCGCGGCTGCCATGTAAGGATCATCCGAAACACGGTCAATCACAACCATCTTGCCGGTATCTCCCTCGTCCGCTGCCTTTACGGCTGCACCGCCGACCATAAACGCCTCGTCGATATCCACGCGGGAAGCCATATGGGAAGCGCTTCTCTGCAGCGTGGAAAACTCTATGCTGCGCGTCTTGCATCCGATCTCCGCACCCAGGAAACCTGCCAGATATGCCGCAGTACCCTGCAGCTGCTTGTGGCCGAAAGCATCCACATAATCCGCACCGCCTGACAGTTCGCAGACATATCTGCCATCAGCCAGCTTAATTCCCTCGGAAACCGCAACCACAACGGATTTCTTTTTCTTTAACAATTCATGCACTTTCTTCAGGAACTTATCGATATCAAACACTACCTCGGGCAGATAGATCAGATCAGGGCCCTCGCACTCCTCTGTTCTCGCCAGAGCGGTAGCGCCTGTCAGCCAGCCGGCGTTACGTCCCATCACCTCGATCACCGTGATCTGTTCCTTGTTGTAGGTCAGGCCCAGGGCGTCCCTGATCACCTCTTTGGTGGAAGCAGCGATGTATTTTGCAGCGCTGCCGAAACCGGGAGTATGATCCGTCAGATCCAGGTCGTTGTCTATCGTCTTGGGCACGCCCAGGAATTTCTGTGTATGTCCCTTGATGATCGCATAATCAGACAGCTTTTTGATGGTATCCATAGAATCGTTGCCGCCGATATAAACAAAAGCCTCAATCTCCAGCTTATCCAATATGGTGAAAATCTTCTCATAGAAGTCAGGATTCTCATGGATCTCCGGAAGCTTAAACCGGCAGGAGCCCAAAAATGCGGAAGGTGTCCTCTTCAGCAGTTCGATATCCATATCTGAATGAATCTGTGTAGACAGATCTACATACTGTTCATCCAAAAGCCCCTGAATCCCGTGAAGCATTCCATATACCTTATGAAATCCTCTCTCCCTGGCAGTCTTGTACACGCCCGCCAGACTGGAATTGATTACGGCAGTAGGTCCGCCCGACTGCCCCACAATAATGTTGCGTTTCTTAGCCATTTTAAATCCTCCACTAGTAAGCAGTTTATGGTTCTTTTTTTCGTCTATCAATTATAGCAAATATAACAGAAAATTACAACAAAAATTATACTTTCCGGCACATAACTATTTGTCCGCTCCGCATATACTGGTAAAAAAGAGTATTTTCATGACTTTTTATGACAGACCATGCGAACCCGTCGCCATTTTCGGACGATCCGCAGATACCAAAAATTACGAAAACGCTTTCCGGTTTCTGCATATTTCCTCCATCACCACAATTTCTCCCGAAGATCTGACAAAGTGCCGGAGTCTGCTGCTGCCCGGCGGCGGCGACATCACCCCTGCCTTTTTCGGTCAGAAGAACGCGGGTTCCGTAAACATCGACACAGAACTGGACATTCTGCAGTTTCAGGCGCTGGAATATGCCGTCCAAAACGACATGCCCGTGCTGGGCATCTGCAAAGGCATGCAACTGATCAATATTTTCTTTGGGGGAACGCTGCTGCAGCACATGCCGCAGTCGGATACCCATGCGTACAACAGGGGAGACCGCTATCATACGACAACCATCTCCCCCGGCAATATTCTCTATGCGCTTTATGGAGCGTCTTCCACCGTAAACAGCGCCCACCATCAATGTATCGATAACCCCGGTCGAAACCTCAGGATTCTCCAGACCGCGCCGGACCGGACTCCGGAAGCGCTGTGTCATGACAAGCACCCTATCCTGGGTGTGCAGTGGCATCCGGAAAGGCTTCTCCCCTTTATGGAGAATCCACAGACCCTGTCGGCGGAAACCGACGGCAGTCTCCTGCTTGACGCTTTTGCCCGCGGGCGGTATGCGCTCCTCCCGGCCTGACCCGCCCGGCATGCGCCTCTCCCGGTCTGATCTTTCCGGTATGAGCCCCTCCCGGCCTGAACCTCCCGTTTTCCGCTCTCTGTCTTTTCAGCCGTTCAAGGCCCAGGTCAAACAGCGCCCTGACCACAGCTTTCAGAACCCTTACGGTGTCCTCGTCCACCTCCCGCAGAGCCAGGATCACCGCGTTCATGTTTTTATGCCAATCGGCGGTAAAATCGATCAGATTTTCCGCCTTTGAGGCAGAAACCACCTGATACAGCGTATCCACAAAAGTTCTCAGTTGCTCCTCATTCAGTGACAGAATCCATTCATTAATCGTACCGTCGGTAAACCTGCGGATCTCATAGAGGTCGTCCACATAGACGAAATGGTCATCCTCCACCAGCCATGTGTACGGGTCATGCTGGAGCAGTCCGAATGATCTGCTCTCCACCACCCGGTATCTTGTATCCGTCTCAAAGAGCATCCCGATCACCGACGAATGAGGCAGGATCTTGACGATCCTGTCCGCAATTTTTTCATAACCGCATTTTTCCCGTATCTCGGGACGAAATCCCGGCCCGTCCATACTAAATACTTTCCGAATACGTTCTCTGACCTGCCCGGGGCACATCATGGCGGCATACACCGCAAGGTTTCCGCCCTTAGAATGCCCTCCCACATAAAATGTCCCCGGAATCCGCTCCGCCACCCGGCACATATAGTCCAGACAGAGTTCCTGCCCCGGCACGGGAAACAGAAACGCCATATTAAAGTCTTCTTTCCATCCGACGATGGTCTCATCCGTTCCGCGGCAGGCTATATATACCGTCTGATCCTCCAACAGAAAAGTGATCGCCGAAAACTGTGTCTCTCTGTCCGTCTCCACAATATCAACATAAAAGTTCATCCGCATTCCGCCAAAGCGGCTGCTCTCCAGCATGGCCTCAAACAGCGCCCGGTTGTCCCTGGCAAATCTTTCATCGGCAAACAGATGCTCATAATTCGCATGATCGGCCACCTGCCTCATAGAGACAAAATCTTTGTTTTCCGAAAGGTCAGGCACCATACCGTCGAATTTCAGGTAACACAGCTGGCAGAGCGCCAGGCTGTCCACATCGTTCATGGGTTTTTCCATAAACGTGTAGTCACCGTATTCTTTCAAATATTTCAGAACTGTATTTGGCATTTCTCACTAATCCATCCCTTTCAACAGTCTGCTCATATATACGAGCACTCTGTCAAAAAACTTCCCCCTCTCTTCCCTGCTGCAGTTTGCCATATAGGCGTCAAAATCAAGGTTCTGACTGCTGCTTCCTGTGATCAGATAGGTAGGATCAATCTTGTAAACCTGGTGCAGGATCTGCAGTTTTTCCGCGGACAATCCGGTTGCACCCGACTCATATTTTCTGTAATGTTCTTCCGTCACATCCAGGGCACATGCAAACTCTGCCTGCCTGTATCCCAGGTTCTGTCTCGCGTCACGAAGCCTTTTTCCGACTTCCACATTTGCGTTTTTTCTCTTTATTCCCATGATTTATCTCTCCATGCATAGGCCCGTAAAACCGCCCGTCACAGTATTTATGTAATAAATCATAGCAACCAAAGAGTCTATGAAACAGAATCTAACGCAACCAAAATTTTATCATTTTTTATTCTGTCTGTCTATTGCTTCCTCCAATGTATTTACCACAATCTGCAGGGCTTTGATGCGCGCATATTTCTTATCCACCGACTCCAGAATATGCCATGGAGCGTAAACGGTGCTGGTCTTTTGCAGCATCTCATCCACAGCGGTCTCGTAGTCGTCCCACTTTTCGCGGTTGCGCCAGTCCTCCTCCGTGATCTTCCACTGTTTTTCCGGTGTTTTCTGCCGCTCTTCGAATCTCTGCAGCTGTGTGTCCTTGTCGATCTGTACCCAGAATTTGATAATTACGGCTCCCCACTTGGAGAGTTCCATCTCAAACTCGTTGATCTCGTTGTAAGCTCTCTGCCAGTCATTCCTGCTGCAAAATCCCTCCAGGCGTTCCACCATCACCCTGCCATACCAGGTCCGGTCAAAAATCGCAATGTGGCCCGTCTTGGGCAGTCTGTTCCAGAACCGCCACAGATAGTGTCTTGCCTTTTCATGAGGCTCCGGACTCGCTATGGGATGTACCTCATATCCTCTGGGGTCCAGCGCTCCGGCGATCCGCTTGATATTGCCGCCTTTTCCGGCCGCATCCCAGCCCTCATAGGCGATGACCACGGGTATTTTTTTCCGATACAGGCGGTAATGCAGCGCGCCCAGCCTGCTCTGCAGCTGCTTCAGCTGTGCTTTATATTCCTTGTCCGTCAGCGATTTATCCAGCGGAATTTCCGACAGTCTTGGCATATCAGCCAGCGGAAAAACATTCTGCAAAAGCGGTGACGCCAGTTTTTTGTTCTCAAGAGCGATGTCGATACCGCTGCAGAGTGTCTCAAGCACCTGCAGTCTGGCCCATTTTCTGTCGCCCGCATCCACAATATACCAGGGCGTTCCGGGTACATTGGTATCTGACAGGTATCTGTCAAAGACATCCAGACATTCGTTATAATGCCTGTTCTGCCACTTGTCCCACTCGTTTACCCTCCAGGATGTATCCTTGACATTTTCCAGCTTCTCCAGACGCTTCTTCTGTTCCTTCTCGGAAATGTGGAAAAAGAACTTGACCAGCAGATAGCCGTTGTCCGTCAGCTGACGCTCAAACCGCTTGATGCTCTCGATCCGGTCCTCATAGTCTCGCTTTTTCAGTTCTCCCCTGGCGCGCTGTCCGGTCACCTCGTCCGCCCAGCCGGAGTCCAGAAACACAAACTTGCCAGCCTCCGGGATACTGACAAAATACCGGTACAGGAACGGTTTTCTTCTCTCCTCCTGTGTCGGCTCCGACATGGAAACAACCTTAAAAAATCTGGGATCAATGTTCTGGATCATGCTGCCGATCGCACTTCCCTTTCCTGCCGCCCCCCATCCTTCCAGCAGCACGATAACCGGAAGCTTATGCTCCTTGATCAGCATCTGCTGGTCCGCCAGTTTCTTCTGCACCGCCTCCAGACGTTTCTTCAGTTCATTCTTCTGCGGTTTTTCCTCAGGAATCCACTGTTTGATCATTCACGTCATCTCCTCTCCATCTTTTTTCTGTCTTTGTCCGTTATTGTATATACATATTATGCCCTAAAAAGAAAATTTTTTCTACACTTTTTCTCATTTCATAAAAAAGCGGCAGAAATATTTCTCTGCCGCACTTTTCTGTATTACTTCATCAAATATTCACGCAGTACACGCATGCACTCTTTTATATCCAGAGGTTTTGGAATATGCGCATTCATCCCGCTTTCCAGGCAGCGCTGTGCGTCGTCCGAAAACGCGTCCGCCGTCATGGCTATAACAGGCAGACCACTGTCCTCACGCTCCAACGCTCTGACGGCCCGCGTGGCGTCATACCCATCCATCACCGGCATGCGCACATCCATCAAAATCGCGTCATAATATCCGACGGGGGATTCCCGGAATTTATCCACACACTCCTGGCCGTTTACTGCCCAATCCAGTTCCAGACCCGCCTCAGAGAGAATCTCCTGGGCAATCTCCCAGTTGATTTCCATATCTTCCGCCACAAGCACGCGTTTTCCCGTGAAATCAACTTCCTCCACATCCTTTTGTTCCTCCTGCCCGCTGTATCCTTCCGTATACTGTCTCAGACACTCATACAGTGTGGATTTAAACAACGGCTTGGAGATAAAACCGTCTATTGCCGTCGGACTGATCTCATCGGCAATTTCATTCCAGTCATAGGCCGAAATCAGAAACACAGGGATACCGGAGCCCACGCGGGACCGTATCTCACGTATTGTCTCTATACCATCCATACCCGGCATCTTCCAGTCCACCAGCACGAAACGATAGTCGTCATGATTCTCATGACGCTCGGCAATCATCTCAACTGCCTTTTTCCCGTCCAGCGTCCACTCCGCATGGACCCCCAGTTCCTCCAGATTGGAGACCGCGCCCAAACACAGCTGCTCGTTGTCATCCACGACCAGTATATGCCACGGGGGGAGTTCCAGCTTCTCCGGATTCTCATCCGTTCTCTTCATATCCAAAATAATGTGGAAAGACGAGCCTTTCCCCAATTCGCTCTCTACCGTTATGCTTCCACCCATCCGATCCACGATACTCTTTGTGATCGCGGTTCCCAGGCCGGTTCCCGCAATATGTCTGACCTGCTCGCTCTCCTCCCGGGAAAAGGTATCCCATATCTTTTTCTGGAATTCCTCCGACATACCAATGCCGGTGTCCACAATCATAAAATGTGTGCGCACATATTCACCGCCCTCCGGCGATTCTTCCTGAAACATATGTACGTCAATCCTGCCGCCCTCCGTCGTAAACTTTACCGCATTGGACAACAGATTAATCAGGACCTGATTCAGACGCACACTGTCACAGCACACATTCTCCGCAATGATCCCCTTAATAAAAATATCAAATTGCTGATTTTTGGCTTTCACCTGCGGCTGCATGATATTCACAACATCGTCCATGGCATCGCGCAGGGACATGGGCGCCGCGCTCAGAACCATTTTTCCGCTTTCGATCTTGGACATATCCAAAACATCGTTGATCAGTCCCAGCAAGTGCTTGCTGGAGAGCCTGACTTTCTTCAGGCAGTCCTCCACACGCACCGCATCCTGTGTATTTTTCAGTGCAATTTCGGTCATCCCGATAATGGCGTTCATGGGGGTGCGGATATCATGGCTCATGCTGGCCAGAAACTCGCTTTTCGCCGTGCTGGCTCTGACCGCCACATCTTTCGCCCTGTCCAGTTCTTTCATCTGCCGCTGCGACAGGCGGTAATACAGAATGAGAATGACGAACGTCCCCACCATAATGACCGCCGCCGATCCCAGGACAATGCCATAGCGCAGATGATCAAGCCTGCTCACGCGTTCCTTCAGTGTATCTCTGACCACCACTGTAATCAGATACCAGGAATCATTTTCCGCCAGGGGCACGCAGTAAATTTCTCTCTGAGCGCCCCTATAGAGAATCTCAGCATAATAAATCTCGCCATTCTGCATGGCGCTCTGCAGTTCATTCACATAATCATCCACACTTTTTCCGTTGTATGGCTCGTAACTCTGCCGGATGCGTTCAAAATAATTATCCGCAGTCACATTTCCGTTGCGGACTACAAAATCGCCGTTTATACCGATAATAAAAGAGTACACCAGCGTACCGTCCCCGTTCAGCTCCAGAATATCATTCAATTCCTGCATCGGCAGTCCGGTGACCAGCGCTGCGCTTGTTCTCCCGTCTTTCATCGGATATTCCGCAGCCACTCCCAGAATCAGTATATTTTCCCCCTTGTTGTCTGTGCCGTGCAGAATCATTTTTCCCGTTTCATCCGGAAGGTTTATGACACCATGCTGGTCGCATACTATGATCTCCTCGCCATAGATCGTTTCCACCGTACCGTCCGGCGCATAAAGCCCCAGACTGGTAAAATCTCTGATAAATGCGCTGTTCTGCAGTTC
>JAAVAG010000024.1 GCA_014804185.1 Lachnospiraceae bacterium | reverse complement strand
GTCGGCTTCTCCCTCCGCGCCGCAGTTCCAGCTGGCATTGTCCCAGGTGCCGTCCGTATTGTTCCATCCGTTCTTTTCATTGTGCTTTTCGTTGTAGGCATACAGATCGTACATCGTAAAACCGTCATGGCAGGTTATGAAATTTACCGACGCATTCTCTCTGTAATTGACTCCGTAAATGTCCCGGGAACCTTTCATCCGCTGAACCGCCGCATGGGCCATCCCCTTGTCCCCTTTCAGATATCTGCGGATGTCGTCCCGGTATCTTCCGTTCCATTCCGCCCACCTGTTCCAGGAGGGAAAAGTACCGACCTGATACAGCCCGCCCGCATCCCAGGCCTCAGCAATCAGCTTTACATCGCTTAAAATAGGGTCAAAGGCCAGCGCCTCCAGCAGAGGCGGATTGTTCATGGGCAGTCCGTCCCCGCTTCTGCCCAGTATGGACGCCAGGTCAAAGCGGAACCCATCCACACGGTAAGCAGTTACCCAGTACCGCAGACAGTCCAGAATCATCTGCCGCACAATGGGATGGTTGCAGTTGAGCACATTGCCGCACCCGCTGAAATTATAATATTTCCCGTCCGGCGTGAGCAGATAATAAATATGGTTGTCAAATCCTTTAAAGGAAAAGAACGGCCCCTCCTCATTCCCCTCCGCCGTATGATTGAACACTACGTCCAGATAAACCTCTATTCCGTGTTTCTGGAATTCCCATATCAGCTTCTTTAGTTCATTTCCCTCCTGATTGCTCTTCATGCTGGCGGCATAACCCGCGTTGGGGGCAAAAAAACCCACCGTATTATATCCCCAGTAATTATACAGCTTTTTGCCGTCTTTCTCCCGGTAATCCTGCATTTCATCAAAAGAGAAAACCGGCATCAGTTCCACCACGTTTACCCCAAGTTCCAACAGGTACGGTATTTTTTCCACAAGACCCGCAAACGTTCCCGGATATTCTACGCCGGAAGATTCATGCATGGTAAATCCCCGGACGTGCAATTCATAAATGATCAGATCTTCCATGGGAAGCAGCGGCTGTTTCATATCTTTCCAGTCAAAATCGTCCTTTACCACCCTGGCCTTGTAATACTGCGTCCGCTGCGACCTCTCTCCCCACTTTTCATGCCGGACCACCGCTTTGGCATAAGGGTCCAGCAGCAGCTTGCTGCGGTCAAAGATCATTCCCCTGCGGGGATCGTAAGGGCCGTCCACCCGGTAAGCGTAATCAAATTCTTCTATATTCAGTTTAAACACGATCATGGAATACACATTGCCGATCCGATAGTGGGACGGAAATGGTATCACGGCATAGGGCTCTGTCTCCGACTTTCTGAACAGTACCAGTTCAATGGCGGTGGCATCGCTGGATTGCACCGTAAAATTCACACCTCCGGGAATAGCCGTGGCCCCGTTGATCTCATAAAAACCCGGACGAATGGCATACCCCTCCACATAGTCCATGGGAACCAGATGAATGGTTCTGGGAAGACTCATTATTTCAGACCTGATCTCTTCACTGTCTGTCGCTGTCGGCTGCTCTCTGTCATTGTCCATTCGATTCTCAGACCACCTTTCTGTCTCCATTTACTGCTATCTATTATCGGTCATTCCCGCTCTGATGTCAAGATTTCGCTGCACCCCGTTCTGTTACGATTCCGCCGTATCTTTTCTGTTACGAAAAAGCCCCCCTTTATGTCTTTTCGCATAGTCCTCTTCAATGCTCTTTTTCCACCCGGCCGGCATCGCCATGGCGGCCGGCATGTCACTGCTTCTGAACTTACAGACTGCCTTGTTTAAAACTTCATAGTTCAGCCGCGTTCCCTCCCGGTCACATTCATAATTCACCGCACGGTCCGCACCGATACCGAAACGTCCCGCCACGCTGACAGCATCAATATTGGCTCCCAGAAACAGAAACTCCCATCCATATTTTTGTTTCTGCCTCTCCACCATCTCTTTTACCCTGTCATACCCATAATACCGGCTGGAATTCTCCATACCGTCCGTGGTAATGATAAAAAGCGTTTTTTCCGGTCTGTCTTCCTCCCTGGCGTACTTATGTACATTTCCGATATGATGAATCGCTCCGCCCACAGCATCCAGCAGCGCAGTGCAGCCTCCCACACAATACTCCTGATCCGTGATAGGTTTTACCTGCTCCAGGCTTGCCCTGTCATGAATAACCGTCTGGCGTTCATTGAACAGTACTGTGGACACCAGAGCCTGCCCCTCTTCTTTCTGCTGCTTTGCCAGCATGGAATTGTACCCGCCTATGGTGTCCGCCTCCAGTCCGGCCATGGAACCGCTTTTGTCCAGTATAAATACAATCTCCGTCAATCCTTTTTTCATATTCCTTACCTCCTCGTTTTATGGTAAGGTAAGTATAAATCCCGGAGACGGAAAAATGGTCTCCCGCCAGGCGACAAATTTAAAAAATGCCGCTACTCTCCCAGCAAGGCCTGCCCATGGCCAAAAAGCGCCAGATTGATTGTATAAATATCGTATATCTCTCTTTCGATAAAGTACGAAATAATCAGGTCGAACTTGCTGCTGGGCGACAGGGCCAGTTCCGCCCGGGCCAGCAGATCTTTTGTCTCATCCAGATTCAGTTCCAGCGCGATGGCCAGCGCCACAGCCGTGATCTTTTTCGGCCGATACTCTTTATTGCCGCGTATCTTGGAGAAAAGTTTCCGGTCCAGATTGGCTTTCTTGTACACCTCCACATCCGTCATTTTCCGCTCATCGATAAGGCGGAACAGCCTCTGCTGAAACGTCTCTCCCAGCTGCGCCATCACATCCTCCAGGCTGCGCTCGGCCCTTTTTGCGATACCCTTTTCCTCAGACTGCGGCCCGCCCGCAGCCGCCGGACAGTACAAAGGCCGGTCGCTCATGGATGCCTGACTGCTCCTGGGTACCTGGACACTCCCGGGTGTCTGGCTGCTCCTGGGGGCCTGGACACTCCCGGGTGTCTGGCTGCTCCTGGGCATACTCCTGGGCACCGGCATCCGGCTGCTTGTACGCTCCGCCATGCGGCGATAGAATACCGTTTTTTCCGCCGCATAGTTCTCGTCAATATAGGTTTTTATGTCCGCAAACAGCGTTCCCGACAGTTCAAAGGATTCCTGATCGAACACCACCAGATAGATCATCATATCCTCTTTGGAAAGAAACTCACGGATAACAGACAGTGCGATCCGGAGCGCCTCCTCTTTCGGGTATCCGTAAACACCGGATGCGATCAGCGGAAAGGCAATGCTCCTGCACCTGTGTCTGCGCGCCAGATGCAGGCTGTGTTCATAGCATTTCCTCAAACAGTCCGCTTCGCCGCGACCGCCTCCCTGCCATACCGGCCCCACTGTATGGATAATATATTTTGCGTCCAGTGCAAACGCCGGAGTCACCGCCGCCTCTCCCGGCTCTATATCGCCGATCTTTCTGCGTCTGGCCAGCAGCTTTTCGGCCCCTGCCGCCTCGTAGATGGCCTGATCCGTTCCACCCTCGTAGACGGGCTTCGGATTGGCGGTATTTACAATAGCATCCGCTTTCATTTTTGTAATGTCATTTCTGACGATCTGAAAAGGCATTTCTCCGATTTTCCTCCCAAATCTGCCGGTTCTTTACTTCAGTTCTCTTGAGTAAATATATGTTCCTTTCCCAAACCTTACTTCACAGTCTTTCCGATAAAACGCAATTCCGTAACAGTCTATTTTCCGATATCCTTCCGCGCGCAGTTCATCCATGTATTTCCTGTCGTAAATCTGTCCCAGTGCTTTCTGGGCATCATTCTCCAGATCGTCAATGCACGCCGAGACCTTGATCTCCAATATAAACGCCCTGCCCCGCAGAGAGGGACTTTTCACCATAAGATCAGAACGCCCCGCCCCCGACTCCCGGTTGGATTTCACCAGATAATTTTCGCTCTGACTTAAAATTCCGGCAAGAAATCCATGGTAGAAATTTTCCGCGCTGTCATAGAAGCTGATAGTTGAAAAAAGCTGTTCGCTCAGGATATCCGTCATTTTTTCCGCGTCTCCCTCCTCCATGGCGCGGTACAGTTCTCTGAAGTCCTGTTTTTCTATTTTTTTTCGCAGCCACCCCAGAATCGTGTTCTGATAGATTGTCTTTACTTCTATATTAGGAATCTGCGCCCGCAAAAACACGGAGGACTCTTTAAAGTATTCGCTTTTTTTCGTCAGATACCCGGTAAAATAGAGAAAGTTCCACAGATTTTCACCCCTGCTGTGCATATCCTCATACGTTACTTCTTCACGTACCTGGATATCCAGTGTGTCACCGCACAAAAGCGCCTCAATCTGTCCTTTCGTCTCCCGGTCAGCCTGGGCGATCATGTCCTTTACGATGTCATTGGAACTGGTGTTGATCCAGTAGGGCCGGGGAAAAGCATCAATATCCGAACATAAATCAGATAGATACTTAATCACACTCCATGGATTATAAACCTCTGTTTCTCCGAACATGTATCCGTCATACCATTCTTTCATGGTGGAAAAGCGGCTTTCCACATTGTAATAAGACATGATCTGCAGCACTTCCGGTTCTGTAAAGCCAAAGTGCTCACTGTATTTTTTGTCCAGCACAGAGACAATATTCAAGTGATTTAATCCTGTAAAAATACTTTCCTTTGAAATACGCAGACAGCCCGTAATCACCGCAAACTGCAGGCAGTCATTGGTTTTCAGCGCGGACTCAAACAGCGAACGGATAAAATCCACCATCTCCCCGTAAAATCCCCGGAAATATGCGTTTTCCAGCGGCACATCGTATTCATCGATCAAGATGACGGTGTGTTTGCCCGTTACCTGATACAGGCACCTGCTCAAAAATTTCAGCGAACCGGAATAATCATTATATTGCGCTTTTCTGTCTGCAATTTCCCGAAATTTCCGCTTGTTCCCCTCATCTATTTTGTCGCTCTCCAGTATATAACAATGTCGTTGATATTCCTCCGCGATTTCATCTTTCAGTTTGATATAGGCGGCGTCAAAATCCCTCTGCTTTGCCGACTTTAGCGTCAGGTTGATCACAGGATACTTCCCCATATGACCGGTATATTCCTCACCGGCCTCCATAATTTTCATTCCCTGAAAAAGTGTTCTGTTCCGCGCGTTATTCTCCGCATCCCCGGTATCCTCAAAAAAATACCGGAGCATGCTGAGATTCAGGGTTTTTCCGAAACGCCGGGGACGGGTAAACAGGTTTACTTCTCCTTTCAAATCCAGCAGTTCCCTGATCAGCATGGTCTTGTCAATATAATAATACCCTTCTTTTATCACCTTGGCAAAACTATCAACACCTATTGGCAATGGTTTTTTCTCCGGCATCATCGCACCTCCCCTTCTTTTCGTCTGCCCACTTTTTCATTGGCATCCAGCTCATTTCTCACCAAACCTTACCTCACAGTCTTTCCGGTAAAACGCGATT
>JAAVAG010000023.1 GCA_014804185.1 Lachnospiraceae bacterium | reverse complement strand
TTCCGGGACATGGGGCCGCGGGACCCCTATGCCGCGGCTGCCGCCCAGGCGGTGGAGACGGGGGCGATGTCCGCCGTCAATGGGCGCTTCCGTCCCGATGATCCTGTTTCCCCGGTGGAGGCGGCGCAGTTCTGCGCCAGAACCGGGGTGGACTGCCTTGCTGTGTCGGTGGGAACGGCCCATGGCGTCTATACCGTGCGCCAGCCAAAGGTGGATTTTGACCGGCTGGAGGCCATCAATCGTCTGACGGATACGCCCCTTGTCCTGCACGGCGGCTCCGGCGTACCCAGCGGCATGGTGGCCAGGGCGGCCCAGATGCCCACAGGAGGCGTCAGCAAGGTGAATATTGCCACGGATCTGGAACTGGAGATGCTGAAAGTGGTGGGCAGAGAGGGACATCTGACAGAGGCGGAACTGAACGGCTATCCGGAGGAGATGACAGAAAAGTCCAGGGAAGCGGTGCGAATCCTGGTGGAGGATAAGATTACAAACTATCTGCTCAGCAAAGGCCGCGCGTAAATGCGGCTTCCGGACATGTGACAGGTGGAAAGCATAAATGAGAAAGGCGTGGACAGACCTATGAAAGAGAAAAAGCTGTATATGATCGGAAATGCACATATAGATCCGGTGTGGCTGTGGAATTGGCAGGAGGGGTTTGCCGAGGTGAAAGCCACATTCCGTTCGGCGCTGGACCGCATGAAAGAAGACGAAGAGTTTGTGTTTTCGTGCAGCAGCGCGGCATTTTATGAGTGGGTGGAAAAAAGCGATCCCGACATGTTCCGGGAGATTCAGGAGCGTGTGCATGAGGGAAGATGGGAACTGGCAGGCGGCTGGTGGATACAGCCCGACTGCAATATTCCGTCCGGAGAGGCCTTTGTGAGACAGGGACTCTACGGGCAGCGGTATTTTATGGAAAAATTCGGGAAGACGGCTGTCACAGGCTACAATGTGGACAGCTTCGGACATAACGGCAATCTGCCCCAGATCCTGAAAAAGAGCGGCCTGAAAAACTATGTGTTCATGCGGCCCATGCCGCTGGAAAAAGGGCTTCCGGGACGTATTTTTGAATGGAGATCCATGGACGGTTCCGGTGTGATGACTTACCGGATCCCCTATGAATACTGCACCTGGGGAAAGGCTCTGGAGGGATATGCGGAGCGCCTGAAATGCGAACTGCAGGACGGGGAAGACGCCCTTATGCTGTTTTACGGCGTGGGAAATCACGGCGGCGGCCCCACAAAGGAAAATATCAGAAGTATCCATGAACTGGATGCAAGGGACGATATGCCGGAGATGAAAATGGAGACAGTGGAGTGCTTCTTCGACGCCGTTCGATGCGCTGACAGGCAGTATCCGGTTCATGAGGGGGATCTGCAGCACCATGCCAGCGGCTGTTATAGTGTACACTCCAAAGTAAAGAGAGAGAACCGCAGGGCGGAAAACAAGCTGGTTGAGGCGGAGGGGTGGAGCGCGGTTGCGGCCTTTTGTGCCGGACAGCCTTATCCGGACAATTTCAAGGAGGCCTGGAAAGGGCTGCTGTTTAATCAGTTCCACGATATTCTGGCGGGAACAAGTATCCCGTCTGCCTATGAGGATGCGACCTGGCTGTATGGGCGCGCCATGGCGGCGGGGCAGGAAAACCTGAATTATGCGGTACAGGCCATCTCCTGGAAGATTGGGATCGATCAGGAAGAAGATGCAGGCTATACGGCCATGCGTCCCATCGTAGTGTTCCATTCCCATGCCTGGGAGGGGATGTGCGCGGTGGATCTGGAGGTGAGGGGGCTTACCAACGACAATTTCCGGCTGACGGACAGTCAGGGAAATATGATCCCTGCGCAGCGGATCGCGTCGGAGGCGACGGTAAACGGCCAGAGCAGACTTTTGTTTGCGGCAATGCTGCCCGCATTTGGATACGAGGTATTCCGACTGTATCTGAACACGGAGGAGACGCCTTATTTTGAGCCGGTGGCAGTCACGGATCACAGTGTGGAAAACGGACATTTTCGATTGGAACTGAATCCTGCGACGGGATATGTACAAAGTATTTATGACAAAGAGCAGGAGATGGAGGTTCTGCGAAGAGAGGGCGGACGCCTTGTTGTGCTGGAGGATAAATACGACACCTGGGCCCACAATATATTCAAATTTGACAGGCAGCTTGGCGATATGAAGCAGGTGTACCGCAAAATCATTGAAAAAGGCCCTGTGCGCTCCACCGTGCGCGTGAAATATCAATACGGACAGTCTTATGTCATTCAGGATTTTTCGCTTTACAAAGATCTGGATTATATTCAGGTGAAAGTGAAAGTGGACTGGAGGGAGCACGGCACACAGCTGAAGATCAAATATCCGGTGAATTTCAACTTCAGAAAACCGACTTATGAAATTCCGTACGGGTATATTGAAAAGAGCGCAAACGGTGAGGAAGAGCCTGGGCAGACATGGGTGGATTTCACCGGGGAGCATTTCAAGAAGCCGGTTATGTACGGGATGGCGATGATCAATGATGCCAAGTACAGCTACTGCATGGATATCGATGAGATGAGCCTGACGGTACTGCGCAATTCCGTATATGCCCACCATGACCCGAAACAGCTGGAAGAAGGGGAAGAGTACGCCTACGTGGACGACGGAATCCAGGAATTTACCTATCTGCTGGTTCCCCATGCCGGATCCTGGAAAGAGGCCGGGATCACCAGAATTGCCCGGGAACTGAACGTCAGGCCGGTGACGGTGCCGGAGACGTTCCACCAGGGGCCTCTTCCGCAGAAAAAATCCTTTTTGTCGCTGGAGTGCAGTCATGCGCAGATCGCGGCGGTGAAAGAGGCCGAGAACAAAGACGGAATTATCATACGCGCTTATGAGACCAAAAAGCAGAGGGGCAGCGCCGTTTTGCATGTTGATTTTATGAACCGCACAGAAGCGCTGCAGTTTGCGCCCTGTGAGATCAAGACCGTTTTCATCCCATACGATGAGACGGCTGCGGTCCGTGAAGTGAACCTGCTGGAAGCAGAGGAATAGAGAGAACATTGCGGAGGGGATGAAGATGCCACAGACCATCGTAATTGCGGACGATGTCACCGGAGCGGGAGATATCGGGATTATGTATGCCAAAGCGGGAATGCGCACCATGGTATATGACGGAAAAGATGAAAAAGGGCAGGAGTATGCGCCGTGCGATACGCTGGTCATTGATACGGATTCCAGGCTGTGCACGGCGGAAGAAGCCTACACAAGAGTATACCGGAAAGTGAAGCAGGTATCCCAGATGGGAGCCGCACAGTATATCAACAAGCAGTGCTCCGTGTTCCGGGGCAATATAGGAGCGGAATTTGACGCCATGCTGGATGCGCTGCAGGAGGAGTTTGCGGTGGTGGTGCTGGGATTTCCCGACAACGGCAGGACGACGCTCCACGGCATCCATTATGTGGGAGGCGTGCGTCTGGAAGAATCACAGTTTCGAAATGATCCTGTGCACCCCATGACAAAATCATCTTTGCGAGAGATCTTGCAGGAACAGACCAGGCGCAGGGTGGACAACATCTGGTATGAAGTTTATGAGGGCGGCCCGAAAGCCGTTCGTCAGGCGCTGGAGGAAAAAAGAAAAGACGGCGGCTACTGCATTATGGATGTCAGGGATAACCGGGATCTGCAGCTTCTGGCGGAGGCGCTGCAGGAGGAGAAGATTCTCTGCGGCAGTTCGGCGCTGTCTGAGTATCTGGCCAGACTGCAGGCGTCGGAGTTTGCGGGAGACGGAATAGAAAGAGGCGGGAACGCAGACCACACACCCACAAGCTGCGAAGCCCCAACTTGGGCCGGGCCAAATGGGGCCCGCACAGCTTGGGAGGGAAAAGTGCTGGGGCTGGCCGGCAGCCTGATGCCGCAGACGGCCGCGCAGACGGAATATATGCGTGAGGGGGGCTATCAGGTGCTCACCCTGGATACCAGACTGCTTCTGGAGCCTGATCAGAGGCGCAGGGAGTGTGAAAGAATTCTGCAGGCTGCGGAAAAGGCTTATCAGGCGGAAAATTTTGTCATGATCCGCACGGCGCAGGATCCGGATATCGTAAAAGAGACAAAAAGTCTGGGACAGCAGCGGGGAATCGGCAATGTGGAAATATCAGTGGCGGTCTCGGGGACACTTTCGGAGATTGCGCGGCACATTATTGAAACGCAGAAGATTCGTGGAATCCTTGTGTGCGGCGGCGATACATCCGCTTCCATCTGCGAGCATCTGAAGATCCGGGGCATGCGGGTGCTGGAGGAGATCGAGACGGGGCTTCCCCTGTGTGAGAGCGTGAGCCGACCGCATTACCGGCTGGTACTGAAATCCGGCAGTTTCGGAAGCCGGGAGTTTGTGGAGAGAGCGCTGAAAATTTTAAGCGGATGCGGCGCGTAGCGGCGAGGAGGAAGTATGCGGACAATGGAGCATTTGGAACGGCTGACAGAAAGGTATCCTGTACTGGAAGCATGCAGGGCGGATATACTGGCGGCCTATGAGAAGCTGAAAGAGACTTATGAGAGGCGGGGAATGCTGCTGGTATGCGGAAACGGCGGCAGCGGCGCCGATTCCGAACATATCGTGGGGGAACTGATGAAAGAATTTGCCATCAGACGTCCCCTGGATGGGGGTGAGCAGGAGCGGCTGCAGGGCATGTTCGGCGATCAAGGAGCCCTGCTTGCAAAGCATCTGCAGGGCAGTCTGCCGGCCATACCGCTTACAGGGAATATTGCCCTGTCAACGGCCTATGCCAACGACGCGGTTCCGGAACTGGTTTTTGCGCAGCAGGTTTACGGGTACGGAAATCCGGAGAGCACACTTTTGGGAATCAGCACTTCGGGCAATTCAATGAATGTCATATATGCCCTGGAGGTGGCAAAACTGAAAGGAATGACCACCGTGGGACTTACCGGGGCGTCGGGCGGCAGAATGAAGACGCTGTGCGATGTGTGCATCTGTGTCCCCGCCGGGGAGACGGCGGATATACAGGAACTGCATCTGCCGGTTTATCATGCGCTCTGTAAAATGATAGAGGAGGCTTTTTTTGGATGAGATATCTGGCAGGAATAGACATCGGAGGAACAAAGTGCGCCGTCACCCTGGGTGAGGAGAGACCTGCGGCGGCATCTGCGGAAACGTCGGAAGAGCAGATTCGGATTCTGGATAAAATAAAATTTTCCACACCGGCACAGCCGGATCAGGCGGTCAGGCAGATGACGGATGCTCTGGCAGAACTTCTGGAGCGTCACCCGGAGGCCGCTTTGGAGGCTGTGGGCGTCAGCTGCGGCGGTCCGCTGGATTCCGGGCGGGGACTGATCCTCTCGCCGCCCAATCTGCCCGGGTGGGACGGAATAGATGTCCTTTCGCCTTTTCGGGAGAGATTTCATGTGCCAGCCGCCCTGCAGAATGACGCCAATGCCTGTGCGCTGGCGGAATGGCGGTGGGGTGCAGGCAGAGGAACCCAAAATATGATTTTTCTGACTTTCGGAACAGGACTCGGAGCAGGCTTGATT
>JAAVAG010000022.1 GCA_014804185.1 Lachnospiraceae bacterium | reverse complement strand
TGTCTGTATGGACACAGATCCGATGTCTTCCGATGGCTGAACAATGTGCCGATGCAGATGGAGGAGGCGGTGGAACAGTGGATTCAGAGCACCGTACTGCCGGAGGACCGCTCAGGGCTGCACCGCTTTTTTCATGATTTTTACAGGCAGAGGCTCTGGGAGGCGGAAGGGCGGCCGCCTCAGATCAGATACCGGGCGATCTCCGCGGACGGCAGGGTAAAGGAATGTTCGGGCATTTTCCTGAAGCTGGACGGCGCTGTCTGTCTGTTCTGCAGCAGGAATATGGAGAATGACGGGAAAGCACATCTTCTGCATGATGAGAACGCTTCGCTGCGGAGACTGAATGAAAATATGCAGAAAATTGTGATGCAGTTTACGGACGGCGTTGTGGCGTTTGAAGTGAAAGAAGGGCGGGTGAAGCCTCTCTATGTCAGCGACAATGTGTGTGATTTTTTTGGATACACCCGGCAGGAGTGGGCCGCGATGGCGCAGAGCGGCAGTTCTATTGAAACTTTTATCTCCCGGAGCGGAGTTGCCTATGAGAATTTTATGGAACTGCTGGAGCAGGGGCAGGCGGAGTTTCCCTATACGGATGTGGATACAGGCCAGCCCAGACGTATTATGGCGGTGTGTTCCCAAAAGTATGACGGCGGCCCTGCGCCTCTGTATGTAATGCTCTACAAAATGAATGAGAACATACCGCAGGCGGCCAGGGAAAGAGAAGAAAGAGTCTATATCCGTACCTTTGGCTATTTTGACGTTTTTGTGGACGGAAAGCCCATTGTTTTTCGAAATAAAAAATCCAAGGAACTGCTTGCGCTTCTGGTGGACCGAAGGGGCGGATTTGTATCCTCCGGGGAGGCAATCAGTTATCTGTGGGAGGACGAGGAGGCCAGTCCGGTGATACTGGCCAGATACCGAAAGGTGGCGCTGCGTCTGAAAAATATACTGGAGGAGTACGGGATCGCGGAGGTGATGGAGTCCGTGGACGGAAAGCGGCGGATTGTCACGCAGCGGGTGCAGTGCGATCTGTACGATTATCTTTCCCGGGAGGAAGAATTTGCCCGGCTGTTTAAGGGCAGCTATCTGACAAATTACAGCTGGGGCGAGACGACTCTGGCGGAACTGACAGGAGAATATTGATCCCTCGAAAAATGGAGAAAAAACAGGAAGAGTTGGAGTCCCTGCTGCGGGGCATCCAATTTTTCTTGTTTTTTCATATTTTTTTTATTGCATTGGACGGGAACGGTTACTATAATGGAAGAACGCCTGCTCTGGGAAAAAACGGCAGGGCGGCGGGATGGAACAGAAATAGGATAATTAGGATAGAAAGGAAACGGGTATGCTGAAATTTTTCAAGTATCTAAAGGAATCCAAATGGTCCGTGCTTGCCATTATAGCGCTCCTGATCGTGCAGGCATACTGCGATCTGGCGCTGCCGCAGTACACGGCGGATATTGTGGATGTGGGCATCGGACAAAAGGGGATCGAGAATGCGGCGCCGGAGCGGATGAGGGAAACCACTTATAATGCGCTGACTATGTTTATGACACAGGAGGAAAAAGAACTGATGGCATCCGCCTATGTGCAGGAGGATGGCAGTTATACCCTGCAGGCGGATCGGGAGACGACAGAGAAGTTAAACGAGAGTATGGGCATACCGATTCTTATCGTATCCATGATAAACGCTGAACCCGCGGGGGATGGCGAGGGCATGCCGGACTTTAGGGGATTTTCGGAGATGCTGAGCGCGGGGCTGACGGACGAACAGGTGCTTGTGATGCGGGAGATGGTCCGGAAGAGTCTGGGCGATACGGGAGATTCCGTGATTACCCAGAGAGCGATTCTGTTCGTGCAGGAGGAATATAAGAATCTGGGAGTGGATGTGGGCAAAATACAGACGGACTATCTGCTCAGAACCGGCGGTATGATGCTTGCCTATTCGGTGATCATGATGGCCGCGGCCATACTGGTGGGGCTGCTGGCTTCCAGAGTCGGGGCTAGGCTGGGCTTCAATCTGAGAGAACGTGTATTTACAAAGGTGGTGTCCTTTTCCCATGCGGAGATGGAACAGTTTTCCACGGCATCTCTCATCACCAGGAGCACCAACGACATACAGCAGGTGCAGATGGTGGTGGTCATGATGCTGAGAATGGTGGTATATGCGCCTATTATCGGTGTGGGCGGCGTGGTGAAAGTTCTCAATACGAAAACCGGGATGGGATGGATCATCGTGGTGGCGGTGGCGCTGATTATGGCGCTGGTAGGTGTGCTGATGGCCGTGGCCATGCCCAAGTTCAAAAAGATGCAGACGCTGGTGGACCGTTTGAATCTGGTGTCCAGGGAGATTCTGACAGGCGTTCCGGTGATCCGTGCGTTCAGCAGGGAAAAATTTGAGGAGGAGCGTTTTGACGGGGCAAACAGGGATCTCATGCGCACACAGCTTTTTACCAACCGCGTCATGAACGTCATGATGCCCGTTATGATGCTGATTATGAACGGCATCAGTATTGCGATTGTCTGGTTCGGGGCAAAAGGAATCGATATGGGGAATCTGATGGTGGGCGATATGCTGGCCTTTATCACCTATACCATGCAGATTGTCATGGCTTTCCTGATGCTGACCATGATGTCCGTGATGCTGCCCAGAGCCGGGGTGGCCGCCGGTCGTATCGAGGAGGTTCTCCGCACGCAGGCCAGCATCAGGGACGGGGAAAATGTGCAGGATGAGCGGCTGGCCCAGGCCAGGGGCGTGGTGGCATTTGAGAATGTGTCGTTCCGGTATCCGGGCGCGGGCGAGGATGCACTGCAGAACCTGACATTTACGGCACGGCCCGGGGAAACCACCGCTATTATCGGCAGCACCGGGTGCGGCAAGTCCACCCTGCTGAACCTGATTCCGCGCTTTTATGATGTGACAGGGGGCAGGATCACCATCGACGGCGTGGATATCAGGGAGGTGTCCCAGCACAAACTCAGAAGCCTGCTGGGATATGTACCCCAAAAGGGTGTGCTGTTTTCCGGAGATATCGCCTCCAATCTGAAATTCGGAGGCGAGGATATCAGCGACAGTATGATGGAGGAGGCGGCCAGAACCGCACAGGCATCAGAATTTATAGAGAGTAAGCCGGAGGGGTATCACAGCGAGATCTCCCAGGGCGGAACGAATGTATCCGGCGGTCAGAAGCAGAGACTGTCCATCGCCAGGGCCATCGCCAAGTCGCCCAAAGTCTTTTTGTTTGACGACAGTTTTTCGGCGCTGGATTATAAGACGGATGTGGCGCTGCGCAGGGCGCTCCGGGAAAAGACGGAGGATGCTGCGGTGATCATTGTGGCACAGCGCATCAGCACGATCCTGCATGCGGATCAGATCATTGTGCTGGAGGAAGGGAAGATTGCGGGCATCGGCACGCATGGCAGTCTTTTGAAAGAGTGCGCGGCATACAGGGAGATTGCGAAGTCACAGCTGTCGGAAGCAGAACTGGAGGGAGGCATGGCAGGATGAGCGAACAGACAAAGAAACCGGGCACAGGACGCGGCCCTCATGGGCCTCACGGGCCGGGAGGCAGGATGATGCCGGGGGAAAAGGCGAAAGATTTTAAGGGAACATTCAAAAAGCTGATGGCCTATATGGGAAGATATAAAATTGCGCTGATTGCCGTGATGCTCTTTGCGGCGGGCAGCACGGTCTTTAACATTATAGGGCCAAAGGTGCTGGCAAAGGCGACCACAGAACTGTTTAACGGCATGATGGCCAAATTCGCGGGAACGGGCGGAATCAACTTTGAGCGGATCGGACAGATTCTATTGCTGCTTCTGGGATTGTATGCACTCAGCGCCCTGCTCTCCTTTATCCAGGGACTGGTCATGACGGAGATTTCCCAGAAACTCTGTTTCCGTTTCCGCAGGGAGATTTCGGAGAAGATCAACCGGATGCCCATGGCGTATTTTGAGTCCAGAACAGTGGGCGAGGTGCTCTCCCGCATCACAAACGACGTGGATACATTGGGGCAGAGCCTGAGTCAGAGTATCACCACACTGATCACTTCTGTGGCCACCATTGTGGGCATTCTGATCATGATGCTTTCCATCAGCCCTCTAATGACGCTGATCGCGCTGGTAGTCCTGCCGGTGTCGGGCGGACTGATCGGGGTCGTGGTAAAGCATTCCCAGAAATACTTTGTGGCTCAGCAGAAATATCTGGGCAAAATAAACGGACAGATTGAGGAAGTATACAGCGGGCAGAACATTATCAAGGCTTTCAACCGGGAGGAGGCCAGTCTGGCGCAGTTTGCTGAAACCAATCAGATTCTGTATCAGAGCGCCTGGAAGTCGCAGTTTATCTCCGGGATGATGCACCCCATTATGACCTTTGTGGGAAATCTGGGCTACGTGGCGGTGGCTGTCAGCGGCAGTATGCTGGCCATACGCAACGTGATCGATGTGGGAGAGATACAGGCGTTTATCCAGTATGTAAAAAGTTTTACCCAGCCCATCGCGCAGGTAGCGCAGGTTTCCAATATGTTCCAGTCCACAGCGGCCGCGGCGGAGAGAGTGTTTGAATTTCTGGAGGAGCCGGAGGAGGATGACATTGCCGCGGAGGCAGCAGGCATGGAGAGGATGAGCGGAGCCGTTTCCTTTGACCATGTCCGGTTTGGATACAACCCGGAGAAGACGATTATACACGATTTCAGCTGCGAGGTGAAGCCGGGGCAGATGGTGGCCATCGTGGGTCCCACCGGGGCGGGCAAAACCACCATGGTGAAGCTGCTCATGCGTTTTTATGATGTAAACAGCGGCGCGATACGGGTGGACGGACACGATGTCAGGGATTTTAACCGCAGTAAGCTGCGGGAAAACTTCGGCATGGTGCTGCAGGACACATGGCTGTTTAACGGGACGATTATGGAGAATATCCGGTACGGCAGGCTGGATGCCACGGACGAGGAAGTGATCGAGGCGGCAAAGGCCGCACATGTCCACCGGTTTATCCAGACGCTCCCCGGGGGCTATCAGATGGAACTGAACGAGGATGCGGGAAACGTGTCCCAGGGACAGAAGCAGCTTCTCACCATCGCCAGGGCCATTCTGGCGGACAATCCCATTCTGATTCTGGATGAGGCCACAAGTTCCGTGGACACCAGAACGGAGATCCGGATTCAGAAAGCCATGAACAACCTGATGAAAGGGAGAACCAGTTTTGTCATCGCCCACAGACTCTCCACCATCAGGGACGCCGATGTGATCCTGGTCATGAAAGACGGCGATATCATAGAGCAGGGAAATCACGATGAATTGCTGAGCAGAGGCGGCTTCTATGCGGAGCTGTATAATTCCCAGTTTGAAAGTTTTGATGCGGCTGCCCAGGGGGCGTGAGGAGCAGGAATATAAAAGGAGAAAATTAAAATTCCGTAGTAACCGTGTATCCGTTGTGGTAAACTGAAAGTAAGAGAATGGCAAAAAGGAGGGAAAGCTATGTGCCAGATAGCGATAAGCATACCGAATGAAGTACTTTTCGATACAAAGATGAATCAGGAGGAAGCCAGTAAGTTTGCAAAGCAGGCGGTGGCACTGGGGTATTATACACAAAGCGGCGTATCAATAGGATATTGTGCGCAGATTGCGGGGATGACGGAGGAAGAATTTATAAAATATCTTGGAAAGAATCATGTCTCTATTTTTCGGTTTGATAATCAGGAAGAATTTCTGGAGGAGTTAGACAATGCGTAAGGTAGTGGTTAATTCTACGCCGCTTATTGTGCTTTGTGGAATTGGCCGGCTGGATATATTGCGAAGTGTTTATCATGATATTTTTATTCCTGTTGCTGTATATCGCGAAGTTACAGCGGTAGAAGATTCAGCCTGTATCCAGATAAAAAAGCGGGCAGATGGATTCATGTAGAACAGATTCGGGATGATTCAGAAAGAAAAATGTACAAAGCCAAATTGCATGCGGGCGAAAGAACAGGGAATTGTAGAGAAGATTCATCCATTGCTGCTTGAGATGAAACGAAATGGGTTTTATATTGATTCTTCGCTTGTGGCCATGGTGTTGGAAAAGGCGGGGGAATGAGGTCAAACCAATGATCGAAATAAAGGAAATTACGAAAGCCTATGGAAGCAGGTCAATTATTCATAATTGGCAGTATCGGTTTGAAAACGGAAAAATCTATGGCCTGATAGGGCGCAACGGCATTGGAAAGACTACCTTAATGAAATGTATCTGCGGTCTTGAAGAGCCTGACAGCATGGAACTTCTCACGGATCAGGGAGATGTTTCCGGACTGGATTACCTGACGAGAAATATTTATTATGTGTCGGACGAACCGGCTTACTATAATGACCTGACTTTGTATGAACATCTGTGGATTGTCTGCAAGGCCGAAAGGTATAAAAAATCAGAGGCGACCGGGAAAATCAGGGAGCTTGTGACAAATTTCAGGATGGAGGAATATCTGGGCTTCTTTCCTTATGCGCTGTCAAAAGGTACGCTGCAGAGGATGATGCTGATGTTTGCTTTTTTGAGAAAGACGCGGAATATTTTACTGGATGAACCGTTTAACGGCCTGGATCCGATACAACTGGAGCAGTCGCTGGAGTACTGCAGAGCATACAGAGAGGAAAAGTGTATTGTCATATCGAGCCACGATATTGAGTCTCTGGAAGCAGTCTGCGACTGTTTTCTGATTTTTACAAAGGATGGCATTATTGCCATTGACGAAAAAATTGACAGGGCGCGCGTGAATGCTTTGATCGGGGACAGCTATGCATAGGATATTTTTCATGTTACTGCGCGAGCGATGCAGAAGATATAGAAAGTTCATAATGCAGAAGCCGCTGTTTGCAGTTGGATTGTTAAGTTCCGTCTTATGTATGACGGCAGGAATCGTTGTAAATCCGTTTTGTCTCAGCGACTTCTTTACTTATCCTGGCGTTGTGTTTGCTGTTATGGT
>JAAVAG010000021.1 GCA_014804185.1 Lachnospiraceae bacterium | reverse complement strand
CGGCCAGGCGTAAAACTGTCACGGAAATAACCCTCGATTTGTCATCCTCGATGATGCTTATCGCACGGCGATCCTTCCCCAAAGCGACAGTAACCAACGACCGGTTCCATGTGCATAAGTTCTACTATGATGCCATTGATGAGCTGTGCATATCCCTGTACTGGATGGCGAGGGACATTGAGAATGATAGAACGTTGCCGTAAAGCCGGGATTCCTTATGCCCCCTTCCGCTATGCCAATGGGGACACACGCAGGCAGTTGCTGACCAGAGCAAAATATATACTGACAAAGCATGCTTCAAAATGGACGAAGTTACAGCAGTGGAGGGCCGATATCATTTTTGAATTTTATCCTGAGCTGAAAAGAGCCTATGATCTGGCCATGGATCTGACGGATATCTTCAATCAGAAAGTTGATAAGGATGTGGCATGACTGAATTTAGCCAGATGGTACAACAAGATTGACGAAATGGATGGCGTGCAGTTCCGCACGGTTACCGAAACATTCCGTAATCACTACGAGACAATACTGAATTTATTCATGAACCGCTCTACCAATGCCGGAGCAGAATCTTTCAACGCCAAAGTCAAAGCCTTCAGGAGCCAGTTCAGAGGTGTGACAGACATACCTTTCTTCCTTTTTCAGGCTATCAAAACTATGCACCTAAAAATATTGGCCCAATGGAACTTCTAATCATCACCTTTTCGGTTACACTGAAATTTACTCACTTTGCCAAAAAATTCGCAAAGTATTATAAAATAACAACTTAAATTTATCAACTCGCTGAATATTACAGCTTTGTGTTTTTGAGATTTTCAGAACAAAAATAAGATCATACGATTTATTGAAGAAAAGTGTTCGGATTTTCTTCAAATAAGAAAAGTCTATTGTAATTTTGCAGAGTCTCATGAGGACATAATAAGTATGGCCATACTTTATGTTGCTTTTATCGCCCTTTGTTTCTTTAGTGTGATCGGGGAAAAGCTATTGTTCCTCTCACGACAGATAGCCGACACCGAAAGCCATACAGCCCCTATCAAGGAGACTACTCCCGAAAAACGATATGTTTACGGCATAGCCGGAATATGCGAAATATTCGGATGCAGGAATACGTATTAAAAAAAGTGGACGAATTGACAATGCAATTACTCAGGTTGACCGTAAGATTGTGATTGACGCAGAACTTGCCTTACAGCTTGCCTCTGCAAAATCAAGACCTAATAAAAGAAGATGATTTGGGTTTATTTAGGCTGCATTTTGGTGGTGTAACCTAAATAAATCAAAGTCGTCTAAACTAATTTAGATAAGTTAAAAGTTGATGTAAACAATTAAAATACAGCGTACTCTGATAAAGATTCGCTATATTATGGTTGTAACACTTTAATATACTGAACCATTGCCAAAATACGCTGTACTCGACAAAGATACAATAAAAAAAGAGATTATGCCCCATCTGAGCATTGCCAAAAGAGGATTCACCAGTAAATTCGACCATTTATCGATTGTCATGGCCATACTCTTCAAGCTCAAGACCGGTTGTCAGCGGGAGCATATGCCGGTATGTCATTTCTTTGAGGGAGAGATACCATGTTACAGGACCGTATTCTACCATTACAGGAAATGGTGCAAGCCCGGAGACTGGGAAAAGATGTTTTCCCGGTTGGTAAGGAAATACCGTCATCTTGTTGATTTGTCGCTATCTCACATTGACGGTACGCATACTCCGGCGGTACGTGGAGGCGAAAGTGTTGAATATCAAGGACGGAAGAAAATGCAAGACAACCAATTCTATTTATTTTACAGATAGACAGGGTCTGCCGTTGGCGATCTCCGAACCCCAGAAAGGTAATCATGCTGATCTTTATGAGATAAAGGAGAGCGTAGACAGAATAGCTTTTCAGTTGGACGGATGTGGGATTTCTCTTGATGGTATATTCAATAACGCCGATGCCGGCTTTGACGGCCGGTCTTTTCGACAGGCGCCTGACAAATATGGGATTATTGCCAATGTCTGTCCGAACACTCGAAATGGAGAGCCTTCTGAAGGGTACCTCTTTGATGAAGTGATGTATAAGGAACGGTCTGTGATTGAACGTACTAAGGCATGGATGGATAGTTTCAGATCCATTCTGTGCAGATTTGATACAACCCTATCCAGTTGGAAGGGGTGGAACTATCTGGCCTTCGCTGTGATATTCCTTAAAAAATTTAACAAATCAAAAAAATTTAGATGACTTCGATATAAAAATTCCAAAACGGTATAAACCCGTATTATTTTTCTGTTTGCAAGTTGAATAAAAAGTGCGGGGGTAAGTAGTGCGATTGTGCCGAGGAACATATCTCCGTTTGCCATACTGTTCTGGCTTTTGCGTACGTTCACACCAGATTGGACAACTTCTGCCGGTAACAGTCCCTGAGCCTGCGCAATACGGTTCTGTACGTTCACGGCTGCCATATCAGGGTCTGTTCCCTCTCGGAAATATAACCTGACCATTGTTATTTACCGAAAATGTCATATAGTTGATACCTTCCACTCCGTTTATCGCTTCTTCGAGCGGAGCGATGACCAAGCGTTGCAGGGTCTCGGCATTTGCACCCGTATAAGTTACCGATACACCTACCGCAGGAGGAACGATTCCAGGGAACTGCTCCATCGGAGGGCGTGAAACTCCTATTACAACAAGTAAAACTATAAACACCGACAGGACACACGACAGTACAGGTCGGTCGATAAAAGTCTTTATGCTCATTGCCGTAATAATTACAGCAAAAATAAAATATTCCTTCTGCCGTTTTTTTATTGTCACCGCCGTATCACGAATTCTCAGATACGATTTCGATTAGGTTACCTTCCGGATCTTCAATAACACTCATAATATCCGTCACCGGTTCTGCGAAATACCTTACATAAAAATCTTTAAGGCGCTCTATGTCTTCAGTCCATAATGCAATATGTTCTATTCTCATACCTTTTTATGGCTACGGATGAATTTTTCGGACAGCCATTCACGTACAGGAATGTCATAGACCTTCACGCTGGCGTAGGCAACTACAATCGAGGCGATGAATATGCTGACGGCGACCCATATATGCGTGCCGAGCGATGCTTCGGCGTGCTGTGCCGCCCAGTTCATCTGCACATATATCATGGGATAATGTGTGATGTAGAGCGGGTAAGAAATCATGCCGAGAAACTTGCAGATGGTAGTTGTGTGCCGACCTTTCAGTTCACTGCCGGCTCCTGCTGCTACAATCGCCGGATATATCAGCAGGATCACAATGGCGCAATATAGGCCGTTGACCCACGCATGTGTCTCGCCGCCGATGTGTGGGACAACAAGTGTGCCGACGACAGCCAACGAGCACCATGTCATGGCGACTCGGCAGAGTTTGATGCGCCATTTGCTCATACGATACAGCAACAATCCTCCGAAGAAGGGATAAAGCAGCCGGCAGATGCCGATGTAAATCTGGTCGGGTATCAATCCGAAGCCGCCAATAACAGTATATTTGGCGTACTCACGCACTGCAAGCAGCCCGGACACATCAAGATTCATGGCAAGATCTATCGTCAGAAATGCCGATAGCAATACGAATACGATGAGAACCGTAGTGCTGAATCTGCGAATGAACAGTGCATAGAGAATATTCGCTATATATTCCCACAGAAGCGACCACTGAGCGCCATTGAGCGAGTTTATTTCTTTCCAACCTCGGATATCCATTGACGGTGGTGTCGGAAACATTATGCAACCAAGAATCATTATGAGAAACAGTTTCCACCATGGTGTCTGCATCACAAGCTCAAATCCCGGTGCGGCACTGAAATAGAACCAGAATGCGCCAATCAGTGTGCCAAGTATAACCATGGGTTGCAGACGTATCAGACGGCGTTTGAAGAAATCCCATGTCGTCATCCTGTTCCAACGGTCATCGTAGGCAGACCCTATCACAAAGTCTGACAACACAAAAAAGAAATCAACGGCAAGATAGCCATGATTCAGTATTTGATCGCTCGGGTTCGATGAATAAGTATCGAAAAAATGAAATGCTACCACTATCATCGCTGATACTCCACGCAGCTCGTCAAGGATTTTAAACCTCGGTTTTGAGGATAAGGGGATTGATGCTGATGCCATAATTGTGATTCTGATTTTATGATGCAAAATTAGTGCGAATTTATTGCATCTGATTTATCAATAATTCAAAATAATTGAACTATATTTGCCTTATGGATAAGATCGCTTTCACATACGATGATGTCCGCGTCACACCCGACCGTCAGATCGGCATACACTCCCATCCACAATGGGAACTCTCTCACGTAATCTATGGAGGAGGCACGAGAACCATTGGGGACAGACGAGAAAAGATTGTCAAAGGAGAAGTGATATTGCTTCCTCCAAATATTCCCCACGTATGGCAGTTTGATCCATCAGTTACAGACAATGAAGGATGCATAGCCAATATTACAGTATTTTTTGAGGACAACACGCTAAACGGTCTATCTGCATTATTACCTGAAATGAAGGATAGCATTGACAAAATCAGGATGCAAACCGAGGCAATCTCATATTCCGGAGCAACACTTGAGAATATTGTCTCCATACTCTATTCAGTGCGTAATAAAACTGCAGAGGCACGTATCCCCTATATGTTCAGACTTCTGAGATTCCTGTCGGATACGAGTTCATGTCACCGGGTAGGCAGCAACAATACGCTCTCCAGAACCGAGATGCGGATGGAGCGAATACGGACATTCTGTGCATGCAATTATGCCCGTGACATAAACCTCGACGAAATAGCACGTTATGCCGGGATGAATAAGTCAGCTTTCTGCACATTTATGAAGCGACACACCGGGCATACTTTCTCAGAGTATATGAATGAGCTCCGGCTCTACCGGGCAGTAGAGCGCATAAAAAACACCGAGGAGAGTATTGCTGAAATCGCTTTTTCAGTCGGCTTCTCCAATGTTACATATTTCAACCGCCTCTTTATAAACAAATATAAATGCACACCTAAAACCGTTAGAATGAATACAATAGATACCGAGCTACACACCTATGTGGAACAACAGATTATCCCGCGAGATGCATTATTTGACAAAGCCCACCATGCAGATCATGTCAATATGGTAATTGAGCAGAGTATGAAATTAGCTTCTTCAATGCCTGGAATAAATACAGAAATGGTCTATGTTACAGCCGCTTTTCATGATCTCGGACTGGTTAACGGGCGAGAGAATCACCATATTGACTCGCGAAAGATTCTTGAAGCCGACGAATTTATAAAGCCCGTTTCACGCAGGAACAGATACGACTGATGGGTGAGGCCGTGGAAGACCATCGGGCTTCGAAAAGCGGCAGCCCCCGCAACTACTACGGTTTGATAGTAGCAGAAGCCGACCGTTTTATCAATGGTGAGACAATTATACGTCGCACCATTCAATATGGGCTCAAAAACTATCCCGACCTTGACCGAGAAGGTCACTACCGCCGGACATTGGAACATCTTGAAAAGAAATACGGTCGCAACGGCTATCTAAAAATCTGGCTACCGTGGAGCGACAACGCAAAGCGCCTTGCATCTCTGCAACAGATGATAGACAATCCCGAAGTGATTTACAAGTTGTTTGACCGAATATTCCGCGAAGAAACCCAGAACTGAAGGTCAAAGTCGGTCTATAAACTCTCTCAAAGCATTGGCGAACGGTTCGGGGGCTTCCATGGCGGTAAAATGTCCGCCGTAGGGCATCTCCGAGAACTGGACAAGGGGGTAATTGCGCTCAATCCACGGCCTAGGTACAGGTAAAATATCTTTCGGAAACCGTGCGATAGCGGTTGGAACGGTCACTTTACCCATCGGAGGGAGAGTG
>JAAVAG010000020.1 GCA_014804185.1 Lachnospiraceae bacterium | reverse complement strand
TGGGGATCGGAAGTCTGTTTGATGATCATTCAGGAATCGGCTCTATAGCTGTGGACAGCGCTTACTCCGGCAGAGGATACGGCACAAGGCTTGCGATATTTTTGACAAATGAATGTATGAGACGCGGCTGCCCCAGACCCTGCATCTATTGTGAAAACGGAAATGACAACGCCATGCACATCTACAAAAAAATCGGTTATGTAGAACAAAATCGGGAAACTGTGGCAATTAAGAACTAAAAGCGCCGCCCGGGGAGAGGTCCTGGGCGGCGCTTTCGCACCTGGGGGTATGTTTTTGACATATGATTTTGCCTAATCCGCCCTCGCACTGCGCACCTCCAGGTAATAATGTTCTGCTGCGGGATCCAGGGTGACGCTGGTGACGCCGCCGGGCAGATCAAAGCCATAGTTTTGCCGGACAAATTCCACACTGTCGGTATGCACGGTCTCAGCGGTCTGCTTTGTGAAGCGCAGGCAGGAGTCCAGCCGGGTTACCAGATCATAGCCGTAGACGCCCTGATTTTCCGTATGGGCGCAGTAGAAATCGTAGCTGGCTTTTTTGGTCATCTGTGCCGCTACGGTGATGCTGCCTCCGGCAGGAATGGTGACGGAGGTCTCCAGATAAAAGACCCGGTCTGCGTGGGTAAAGTTCATATCCGCCAGCCAGCCGGTGCCGTAGCGCTCCGGGCCGTCCTGAGACAGCGGGCCGCAGGAGAGCAGATACTCTTTCATTAGGCCGAAATACAGTGCAAAGTCTGTTTTGCCCTCCAACTGCTCATAGTCGCTGTAAGCCGCGCTGTCATACATCCACTCTGCCGCCTCTCTCAGGGCGCTTTCCAGATCGGTTAAAAGGTGCTCCACTTCTACGCTGCATCCCGGCAAAGGACTGGTGTCCGGATCGGTCCCGCCGGTGACATAGCCGCCGGTGGTCATATCACGGATATCGTCCCCGATGACAAACAGGTAGCAGGGGCGGTCGTACCGGGTATCGCCGGGCTGAGGGATGGAAAACTCCTGAATCATGCTTCCTGCCTCCCGATCATAGGAAGCGCCGTTAAAACCGTAGGAGAGCACGGTGGTTTTGTCATAGTCCAGATGAAATCCTGCCCGGATGGAGGGGTTGGGACAGCCCGCTTTCTCGTCCGCCTCCGGACCGACGGCATTAGTAAACCGGTACACGGTCACGGGGATGGAGGAAAGGTCAGGAAAGTCTTTCAGTGCCTGGGACCGATAGCGGCCGTCGGACAGCAGCGCGCGGTAATGTTCCCAGGAATCCAGCCAGGTCAGATCCAGGGGCCCGGTATCCTCCGGGTTGTCTGCTGTCTGCGCGAATCCGCCGGGGGCTCCTCCGGCGCGGAGGCTGATTTGCAGCGCAGTGCCGTCCGCAGTCAGCATTGGCATATTCTCCGGCAGATCCCACAGGCTGCTGGCAAAGGGATAGAGCAATGTGAGCGTCTTTGCCTCCCCTGTGAGGTTGGTCAGGGTGTAAGTGTCTGTGACCAGCAGGTCGGTGGAACTCCGATACCGGCCGCCGCCGTTTTCATCGGGCTGCCACACCGGATCCCAGAGAGAAAAGTCGTAGATCAGCGTGCGCTGTGCGGAGATATCCCCGCCGCCCTCCATAGCGGTCATGGGAAGAACCGGTCCGGCATAGGACATAAACAAACTGCCCTCTTCGTGGCCGCTGTTTCCGGCCTGAGAGCCAAAGTGATCCGGGCGCATTGTGCGTCCCCATCCCCCAAGACCAAATCCCAGCGCCAGGGTCAGTGCTGCCGCCATTCCCGCCGCTGCACCCCATATTTTCCAACCGGTTTTCTTTTTCACCGGTTCTCTGGCATCCTGTATGATATCCTCGTCAAGTTCGCCAAGGATTTCAAAAAATTCCTCTTTTTTCATAATACAAATCCCCTTTCTTCTAAATATGCTTTTAGTTGTTTCCGCGTCCGCTCCAGTATTTTGGAAACATTTCCCGGCGGCATTTTGCAGTTTTCGGCAATCATGGAAACCGCATCCGCATACCAATAGCGGCGGACAAAAACATACCGCTTTTGAGGAGACAGATTCCGGACAAATGAATGAATCGCCTGAATCAGTTCCCGGCGCTCTATCACCTGCTCTACAGTGTCGGTATCTGACACACAGTCTGCCAGTTCATCCAGAACAAAGACGATCTCGCTGCCGCCCCGTTTTTGGGCATGGCAGTGCTTATATTTATTAAAAGAAAGGTTTCGCGTAATTTTGCCGAGAAATGCGGCCAGCTGCCCGGGCCAGTGCGTCGGCATGCAGTTCCAGGCGCTTAACCAGGTATCGTTGACACACTCTTCGGCGTCCTCCTCGCTGCCCAATATGTTTTTGGCGATTGCTTTGCAGTAACGGCCGTATTTTTCGGACGTTGCCCGGATGGCCTGATCGTTTCTGTCCCAGTACAGTTGAATAATGCTGTTATCGTCCATAGAATTCCTCCTCCTGTCTATATACACAACTTCCGGATGGAAATCTGACACATCTTTTCAAAAATCTTTCTACCTGGCAACCGCACAGGTAGAAATCCGTTTATATTGTACCATATTCCGCTTGAAACAGTCACGGCAGGATGATATGCTGATTAAACGAACGGCCTGGCCGGATATGCGGCGCCAGCTTGACAGAATGGGAGAGAAGAAGATATGGACAAAAAAAGAAAACGCGTGATTGCACAAAATGAAGTTTCTGATTTATATACGTTTGAACTGGGAGGCTATGGACAGAAAGTTTTGATAGAGGGAAAGAGCAGAGAACTTCCGGTGGTCATTTCGCTGCACGGAGGCCCCGGAACTCCCATACCGTTTTCGGCGGGATGCCGCGGGCTTTTTCCTGAATTTACAGATAAATTTATTATGGTGTATTGGGATCAGCTGGGGTGCGGAATCAATAACCATGTCATCGACGAACGGTTTCATATCGATTCTTTTGTGGACATGACGATAGATCTGGTAAGGGAGGTCAGGCGGCTGTTTCCCCACAATAAAATCTTTTTCTTCGCGGTGTCCTGGGGTTCGATATTATGTGTGAAAGCGCTGGAAAAAGAGAGAGACCTTGTGGATGGGGCGGTGGTATACGGGCAGATTGTCAGGGAACTGTTTTTGAGTGAGGAAGTGATCGACGCACTGACAGGTTCCCAAATTCCGCCGCAGAAATTAGAGCGGATCAAAGCCATGGATCCCGATCATATCACCCCCGAAGAGATGCAGTTAGTATCTTCCAGTGTAAGAAAATATACGGATGGGTATCAGAATAAAAAAGGAAAGCGGACGCCCATATTTCCGGTTATGTGGGGACTGCTGACAAGCCCTGATTATAAGTTCCGGGATTTTAAGGCTGTTATGATGAACGGGTATATGAATCAGATCTCACTCTGGAAAGAAATACTGAAGCTGGATCTGTCCCATGCCATAGAAAACATACAGATTCCCTATACCATCATACAGGGCGACACCGATATTGTGGCGTCCACAAGTATCGTGCAAAGTCTGACGGAAAACACCGGCCATGCCTGGCTGCAGTGCAAAATTGTAAAGGACACGGGGCATATGCCTGGACCGGAGGGGATGGAACTGGTTTATAGTGAACTGATCCGGCTTGCGTATGCGTGAAGCGGCATAAAAAATTTCCGCCTGTGCGGTTGATAATCTGCGGAATCTGTTATACCGATGTATTTTATTTCCATATATACCTTGACAGGCGAGGTATATTGTAATATAGTATAGATAACAAGGAGGAACGCCTATGTCGATCACGTCGGATATTTTGCGGGGGCACACGGATGCCATTATACTGTCTCACCTTTTGGAGCAGGACAGCTACGGCTACCAGATCAATAAGGATATTATGAGGAAGACGGACAACAGGTGCGAACTGAAAGAGGCCACACTGTATTCCGCTTTCCGCAGGCTGGAACAGGCGGGCTGTATCCGCACCTACTGGGGCGATGAGACGGTGGGAGCCAGACGCCGCTATTATTCCATTACGGAGGAGGGGCGGCGGGCCTACCAGACCTATAAGCAGGAGTGGGAGGAGGCAAAAAGCGCCATTGACCGGCTGTTGAAATGAATGAGACGGCGAAAAAAGAGAAAGGTATGGTGACAAATATGAATGAGAGAATCAGAAAACACATCAATGAACTGTTTGCCGATGCTCCGAAGACCAGAAAGGCTGCGGAGCTGAAAGAGGAGATGGCACAGAATGCCATAGAGAAGTATCAGGATCTCGTAAACGAGGGATATCAGGAGGAGGAAGCATTCCGTAACGTGATAGGTTCCATAGGGGATGTGACAGAATTATTTGACGGCCTGAAAGACCAGGATCCGCTGGCTATAACCGAGGAGGACAGGAAGAAGAAAGCCATGCTGATTTCCATAGCGGCGGGACTTTATATTTTCGCCGGGGTCACATTGATTGTCTGCATGGTGTTTTGCACAACATATTTTTACAGAGAGCCACAGCTGAATATGCTGGGACTTGCGCTGGCGGCGCTGATCTGCATTCCGCCCACCTGCATGCTCGTCTATGCGGCGAACAGATATCCCTCGTATCAGAAGAAAGAGGAAAATTTTGTGGAGATCTACAAGGAAACCGTTAGCCGACGGAGCAGGGAAAAGTCCATCCAGGCTTCTGTCAGCATAATTGTCTGGATGGTTACTCTGATCGTGTATTTTCTGATCAGCTTTGTCAGCGGTCGATGGGACATGAGCTGGATTACCTTTTTGATGGGAGTTTGCGCGCAGGCTGGTGTGACGCTTATTTTCAACCTGCGGCGCAGTCAGTGATACGGCAGGGTGCGTTGCGGAGGGAAGGGAGAAAATCTGTGAAACAGTTAAAAATAGTGATTATTGTGTTTCTGGGCCTGTTTGCGGTCTACCTGGGCTCCCTGATGTGGATTTCCATATCCATGGGAAAGGGATTTGTTTACCAGGGCCATTCCGGTGTGAAAGTGGGAGACATTGACGTGGGAGAGATCCGCGTGGGAGACATCGATGCAGGAGAGATCCGTGTGGGGAATGCTGATATCACATGGACAGCAGGATCAAACTTTTCTTTGGCATTCGAGAAAGAGGTGGCGGCGGAGGAGATCCGCGGCCTGCGTATCGACTACAGCATGAATTCCAATGATATCCTGATTTATCAGGGGGACGGAGACAGCGTGCTGATCCGGGAATATATGAATTTCACACCGGGAGAAAATGATATTTCCACGGTGGAACTGGGGGACGGACAGCTTCGGATCAAGGGCAAACGGAGAAATTCTTTCTTTTTCCTGTTCGGCGCGCAGTCAAAAGACGGATACACGGAGATTTATCTGCCCGCCGGGTTTATGGAAAATCTGCAGGATTTTCAGGCACAGACGGTCAGCGGGGAAGTTTTGTCGGAGATCCCGTTTGTAAATTGCGGCAGTTTTTCCGTATCGTCTACCAGCGGCGATATTTTCTTTCCGGGTGCTGTGGCGGAGAAAATAAATGTCAGTACTACAAGCGGCGATATCCGCCTGACGGCTGTGTCAGGAAATATTCAGATCTCCACCGTCAGCGGTGATATTATGGTGGACCGAGGGCTGTCGGCGGCTGCATTTTCCACTACCAGCGGTGATATATGGGTCGGGGAGGCGGACGGGGATATCAAAGCCGGCACCACCAGCGGCGGGGTGATGATGGGGCGTATAGACGGCGACGTCAGTGTCAACACCACCAGCGGGGATATCCGCGCGGAGAATATGACAGGTACTTTCCGGCTGGGGAGTACCAGCGGTGAAATTGTTGTTGAGGGGGAGGCAGTCAGCGGCACGGCCAGCACGGTCTCCGGAGATATACGTATTTTTACGGGGGAACTGGCGGGCGATCTGAAATTATCAACCACCAGCGGCAGTGCCAGTATCGAACTTCCGGAGTCGGCATCCTTTGCGCTGGATTTCGACTCCACCAGCGGGGAATGCAGGACGTTTTTTGATGAAATGCTCTCTTTCAATAAGAGAGGAAATAAGGCGCAGGGGAAGTACGGGGGAGGCGAGTATGCGGTGACTTTCTCCACGACCAGCGGGGATCTGAGAATTACCAAAAGATAACAGCAAAAGGCGGCGAATGTCCGGTATTTCTGGACATTTGCCCTTTTTTTCTTTATAATACGTCTTGAAAGAAATGGTTTCTGTAAAATAGGAGGTTAGCCATGGAAGTTACACTGCAGAATCTGACGAAAAAATTTCCGAGCCGCGACAGAAAGAAGCGGGAAGAAGTCACAGCCGTCAGCGATTTTACTTTTAAAATACCGGACGGAAAACTGATCGCTCTTCTGGGGCCCTCCGGGTGCGGCAAGAGCACTACGCTGAACCTGATCAGCGGCCTGCAGAAGCCCACCAGCGGAAAAATATTTTTTGGAGAGGATGACGTCACCGGTCTTCCGCCGGAGAAGAGGGGAATCGGGCTGGTGTTTCAGAATTACGCGCTTTATCCGCATTTGACGGTACAGCAGAATATCATGTTCCCCCTGGAAAACCTGAAAGGAAAGGAAAAGCTGACCAGGGAGAAGATGCTTGAAAAAGCGCAGGCGGCGGCGAAGCTTGTACAGATCGACGAACTGATGGAGCGAAAGCCCGGAGAACTTTCCGGCGGGCAGCAGCAGCGCGTGGCCATAGCCCGGGCACTGGTGAAGATGCCCCGGGTGCTTCTGATGGACGAGCCGCTCTCCAATCTGGATGCCCGGCTGCGGCTCCAGACCAGGGAAGAGATCCGTCGGATTCAGAGGGAAACCGGAATCACTACTATTTTTGTGACCCATGACCAGGAGGAGGCCATGAGCATTTCCGATATGATTGTGGTGATGAAAGAGGGCGTTCTCCAGCAGATCGGCAGGCCGCAGGAGGTCTATGACAGTCCGGCAAATCTGTTTGTGGCAAAGTTTCTGGGAACGCCGCCTATCAATGTCTTTCGGGGGCAGGTCAGAGACGGATGGCTGTATCTCGGAACGGAAGCGGTGCTGGAGGCGAAAGGGATCGGGAACCGGGAGGTCTATGCGGGCATCCGGCCGGAGGGCTTCCGCCTGCAGAAAGACGGGCCGTTTGGCTGCGCTCTGCGCGGTGTTGAAGTGATGGGGCGGGATGTCAGCGTGATCTGCCAAAGTGAAGCGTCCCTGGATCCGCAGATCCGCGCGATCATTGATTCCGAGAGCACAGTGGATCCGCAGGCGCCTGTCGTCAGGTTCGGGCTGAATCCCCGCAAGGTGCTTCTCTTTGACAGAGAGACGGAAGAAAGAATTTTGGAGGGATAGCAGAAAGGCAGGGCTATATATGTCAAAGGAAAAATTAAACAGCCTGAAAGGGTGGCTGTATCTTCTGCCGGCAATTCTTTTTCTGGGAGTATTCATGGTATATCCGCTGATAGACGTTTTTGTCTATTCCTTTGAGGAGGGATATAATTCCGCGTCCCAGACATATTTCGGGGTCGGTTCTTACAATTACTCTTATGTCCTGCATGACACCTATTTTCTGCAGGCCGTGAAAAATACATTTATTCTGGTTCTGATCACAGTGCCTCTGTCCACGGGAATCGCGCTGCTGATCTCAGTGGCCTTAAGTTCCATCAAACCATTGCGGAATCTGTTTCAGACCGTCTATTTTCTTCCGTATGTGACCAATACGCTGGCGGTGGGACTGGTGTTTATGATTTTGTTTAAAAAAACGGCTTACTCCGACGGCCTGGTCAATCTTTTGATTAACTGGTTCGGCGGAGATTCCGTGGATTTTATAGACGGTTCCTACTGGGCAAAGATGTTTGTGCTCTGCTTTTATACGATCTGGGTGGTTATGCCTTTTAAGATCCTGATCCTGACCAGCGCGCTGGCCTCCGTAAGCCAGGAGTATTATAATGCGGCCAGGGTGGACGGCACGTCGAAGCTGCGTACATTTATGCGGATCACGCTGCCCATGATCTCCCCCATGATCTTTTACCTGGTGATCACAGGATTTATCGGAGCGTTTAAGGCGTACAGCGACGCGGTGGCGCTGTTCGGCACCAATCTGAACGCGGCGGAGATGAACACCATCGTGGGCTATGTCTATGATATGCTGTACGGGGACAGCGGAGGATATCCTTCCTATGCTTCCGCGGCGGCGATTTTGCTGTTTGCCATCGTACTTACCATCACCTGCATCAACCTGCTGATCAGCAAAAAGAAAGTGCACTACTAAGAATGGAGGATATTCATGTCTGATTATGACAAGATACGGAGAACTGAGAAGGTCCGCGGGACGGTTTTTCAGATCATCACCTATGTGTTTCTGGCATTCTGGGCGCTGATCGTGCTGTTCCCTTTTTACTGGATGGTTCTGACATCCGTAAAAAGCTACAGCGCCTACAATTCTGAATATATTCCGAAGTTTTTCACCCTGTCCCCCACCCTGCAAAATTACGCGGACGCGTTTACCGCCGTACCGCTTGCCCGGTATTTTGCCAATACGGCAGTCTTTACGCTGGTCACGACGGCGGTTATGCTGGTGGTGATCACGCTTGCGGCATTCGCGTTTGCCAGACTGGAATTCCGGGGAAGAAACATCGTATTTGTTATTTTTCTGTCACTGATGATGATTCCCAATGAACTGGTAGTGATCACCAACTTTGTGACAATCACCGAATTGAATATGCGCAACACATTTGCAGGACTGATTCTGCCGTCGGTGACGTCGGTGTTTTATATTTATCTGCTGAAAGAGAATTTTGAACAGATACCGGACAGTCTGTATTTTGCGGCCAAAGTGGACGGCACATCCGATCTGAAGTACCTGCTGAAGGTGCTGGTGCCCATCTCTAAGCCGACTCTGGTGACGATAACCATATTAAAGGTGATCGAGTGCTGGAACTCTTATGTGTGGCCAAGGCTGATTACGGACGATGAGAACTATTATCTGGTTTCCAACGGGATCCAGGAAATCCGGGAAAACGGGTTTGGCCGTGAGAATATTCCCGCGATGATGGCGGCGGTGGTGGTGATCTCCTTTCCGCTGGTTGTGCTGTTTCTGATATTCCACAAGAAGATTATGGCCGGTGTGTCAAGGGGAGGGCTGAAAGGATGAAAAAAACGGATCTTATGCAGCGTCTGTTTCTGCCGGTGCTGATTGTCTGTATGTCTGTCATGCTCGCAGGCTGCCACGGCAGCAGCGGAATGAAAGCCTTTGAAATCCCGGAGGAATTTGACGCTTCGAAAGAATATGAGATCACTTTCTGGGCAAAGAATGACACTAATAAGACACAGACGGATATTTATGAGAAAGCTATCGAAGATTTTGAGGCGCTGTATCCGAATATCCGGGTGAACCTGCGTCTCTATACGGATTACGGAAGGATATACAACGATGTTATTACAAATATTGCCACCAATACCACACCCAACGTCTGTATCACCTATCCGGATCATATCGCCACCTATCTGACGGGAACAAATCAGGTGGTTCCGCTGGAGGAACTTTTTGCCGACGCGCGGTACGGACTGGGCGGAAGCGAGGTGCGCTTTGACGCTCCCGCGCAGGAGGAGATTATCCCGCAGTTTCTGGAGGAGTGCCGGTTCGGAGGACATTATTACGCCGTACCCTATATGCGCTCCACGGAGGCCTGCTATGTCAATAAAACCTATGTGGAGGCGCTGGGCTACACCCTGCCCGATACGCTGACCTGGGATTTTGTGTGGGAAGTTTCCGAAGCGGCCATGAAACAGGACGGGGAGGGGAACTTTCTGGTAAACGGCCAGAAAGTGATGATTCCTTTTATCTACAAATCCACTGACAACATGATGATCCAGATGCTTCGGCAAAAGGGCGCCGGATACTCTACCGACGGGGGAGAGATTTTGCTTTTTTCCGATACGACAAAAGAACTTCTGGAGACTATAGCAAAGCATGTCAAAACCGGAGCGTTCTCCACGTTTAAGATATCCAGTTATCCGGCCAACTTTCTGAATGCCGGGCAGTGCATCTTTGCCGTGGATTCCACCGCGGGCGCCACCTGGATGGGGACGGACGCGCCGCTGCTGGATATCAGCGCGGATCAGGTGGTGGATTTTGAGACAGTGGTGATGACAATTCCGCAGTTTGATCCGGCGAATCCCTGTATGATATCCCAGGGACCTTCCGTATGTGTTTTTAACAAGGCGGATCCCCAGGAGGTTCTGGCATCCTGGCTCTTTGTCCAGTATCTGCTGACGAACGATGTGCAGATCGCCTATTCGCAGACGGAGGGGTATGTCCCTGTGACTTCCAAGGCACAAAACGCAGCGGAGTATCAGGCGTATCTGGCCGCGTGCGGCGAGGATAATAAGCTGCATTATGAGGTGAAGATCAGGGCAGCCAGGCTGCTGCTGGATAATACAGACAGAACCTTTGTCACTCCGGTCTTTAACGGTTCGGCGTCGCTGCGGGACGCGGCGGGGCAGCTCATCGAGAATACGGTAAAGTCCGTCCGGAGAAAACAGGAGGTAGACGAGGCGTATTTTACAAAGATTTACAGTGATATTACTTCGCTGTACCGGCTGGATCAGCCGGGAGGCGCGGGAGAAGTCGTTTCCGGGGGAAAGAAAGACCTGGGAAAACTGCCGGGAACGGCCGTGGCGCTTCTGGCCGGTCTGGCGGCGGCGTGGGCGATGATCCTTTTATATGCGGGTCTGCTCCTGGCAGGACGGCGAAAAACTCGCCGGAAAGAGAGAAATAAGGGCTGATCCTATTGATTTATTAAAAATATTGTGTATAATAAAGTCGGTGTTACCAGTAAACATCAGGAAAAAATCTATGAAAAAGATTTTGAGAAGAGGAGAGAAAATGAAAAAATTAACATCGTTACTTTTGGCACTTGTGCTTGTGTGCGCGCTTGTCGGATGCGGTACGGACGCAAATCAGGAGGATCCTGCAGACGGTAGCAGCCAGACGGATACCGAGACGAGCAGCAACACAGAGGACGGAGACAATTCTGAAGAGGACGGCAGCGTCGAAGACGAGAGCACTCCCGAAGATGGCAGTGATGAAGAGGAAGAACCTTCTGCAGACGCAGATGTAAAATCCGAGGGCGTTATGACTTATGCGGAGTATGACGCAGCGGCAGTTGACACGGAAGTAGTCATCGAGGCTTATGTGCAGGGAAAGCAGTCCTGGTGGGATAACAAGGCCACCGTTTATACGCAGGATGCGGACGGCGCATATTTCCTGTATGAGATGGCCTGCTCCGAGGAGGACTATGCAAAGCTGGTTCCCGGAACAAAGATTAAAGTCACCGGATATAAGTCGGAATGGTCCGGAGAGGTTGAAATTATTGATGCAACCTTTGAGATCGAAGAGGGAAGCTACATAGCGGAAGCGGAGGACGTTACCGCTCTTCTGGGCTCTGACGATCTGGTAAGCCATCAGAACAAATTTGTATCCTTTAAGGGGATGACAGTGGAATCCCAGGGACAGGATGAGGACGGAAATGAGATCGCGTTCCTGTATAAGTGGGACGGCTCCGGTCAGGACGGCGACGATCTGTATTTTAATGTCTCTTTGGACGGTGTAACCTATACCTTTACGGTAGAGTCTTATCTGTGCGACAACACCACAGATGTCTATGCGGCGGTAAAGGCTCTGAATGTGGGAGACAAGATCGATATGGAAGGTTTCCTGTACTGGTATAACGGAGTAAATCCGCATATCACTTCCGTGACACCGGCAGAATAACAACTGAACAAAGTAAATTGTAATTGCGACGCCCTGTGCGCCGGAGGCGGAAAGCTTCCGGCAGCGGGGTGTTTTTGGTTCAACATAAAGCAATCTGCCGGGCAGGGAGGTGTAAGTATGAAGCGGATGTGGAGAGCGGTAAAATGTGTGCTGATTGTCATAGCGGCGATGTATCTGTTTCTGTGCGTCTCCCTGCGCGTCACGGAGCGGGAGGCGGGAGAATTTGCGGGAGACTGCATGCTGTATTATGCCGTAAACTGTGACGGCATGAAAGGACTGGGTCACAGCATTCTGCTGCTTGTAGATGCCGAGGGAGGCGGCCTTGTGCTGAGTTTTAACGGGATGCAGAGAACGCTGGAACAGGCGCTTGCCGGGAAAGCGGGCGTGGGAAAAATGAGCGTGGGCAGAATGAGCAAAGAGGAGACGGAGTTGTTTCTGAAAACCGGCAATCTGAATCTGGATGAGGATCAGCTGCAGGACAACTACGACGTGGCGATATACAGGAGGATTACGGCGGAGGAGTATGATGCCATATGGGACGCTGCGGCGGTCTATATTAAGACCGGGGAGGAGTACGGCGAATGGTACAGCCGGTATATGCAAGCGGACAGTCCGGAGTCCAGGGAGGCGTATCAGCGCGAGATGGAACGGATGGGGGAGGATGATTCCCTGCCGCTCTATCAGATCTATACCCATAACTGCGATCATGCGGCGCGGCTTCTGACCGCCGCCATAGACAGCGATATGCGCGGTTATAATCAGAGTCTGCATCCCATTACGCCAAACGGCAATCTGAAAGCCTTTGCGGCAAGGAATAAGCGATGGGGAGCGGTCAGGCTGGGGGAGATGACGCTACCGGAAAAGATTCTGGAGTTTTTTGTGATTTTCTAAAAAATGATTAATAAGGTTATATATTTTCCTGTTTCATTGCATTTATTAATTTGCGGTCATAACTGTAAATGGCAATGCCACGAAGCTGATGATAAGCGAGCAAAACATTATCCACAAAATCAAGATGATTTTCTCCAAATAACTGCAACGATCTTACCGCAATTTCGTTGTTGGAACAAACAATATTCCGAGCCTTTAGGAAACGCTGTATTGCATCGCTGGTATCCTTACGGGAGACATTATATACTTTGGTCAAAACATAAACTACCTCGGCAACTACTTCCAAGGTATAAATTATTTTTTGGGTTGAACGTATTTCCTGAAGTTCTTGTATCTTTTGCTCGTCATCGCCTATGATACAGCGTATCATAGTATTTGCATCAGCCATTACCATGTTTTTTCACCATGGCACGTTCAAATGCTCCTTCCTCTAAAAGTTTTTTCGCCGGATCAGCATATTTTGACAATATACCAACAGGGAGATCGTCAGAAACATCTTCATCATCTATAAAGGTTACAATCACCCTTTGTTTTGTCTTGGGTGCTGCTTCCAGTAACTGTACTGTGTTGCCGTCATAATAGCCAGTGATTTCTGTCATATCAAGCAATTCCTTTCATAATGGGGTATAGATTTATTATAGACTACTTGAGTGATAATTACCACAGCAATTTTTCGGGCTTTATATTCCTGTCGTGATGGTTTTAAGTGTGACACTGAAATGAAAGATATTGGTACATTTATTCATAAGATATCATTCTTTTTGGAAACAAAATATAGTAAAATAGGAAATAAAACTCTGACAGGAGGTGGCTGAAAGTGGTGGAATTTCTGGAACAGCTAAGCGGAGAGACGAGGGTGCTGCTTACACTCTCCATCATCCTTTTTTCCGGTTTTATCATGACAAGGCTGACAAATACGCTGAATATGCCGAAAGTGAGCGGATATATTCTGGCGGGCATTCTGATCGGCCCCTGCTGTCTGAATTTCATTCCCCGGGATATGATCGGCAGCATGAGTTTTGTCAGCGATCTTGCGCTGGCGTTCATCGCTTTCGGTGTGGGTAAATTTTTTAAAAAGGAAGTGCTCCTGCGGACAGGGAAAAAGATTATCGTAATTACCATCAGCGAGGCACTTGCTGCCGGGGTGCTGGTGACGCTTGCACTGAAGTTATTGTTCGGCCTAAACTGGGAGTTTGCGCTGATCCTGGGCGCCATTGCCACCGCCACTGCGCCGGCCAGTACCATGATGACCATCAACCAGTATAAGGCAAAGGGCGAGTTTGTGGATACGCTGCTGCAGATCGTGGCATTGGATGATGTGGTCTGTCTGCTTGCGTTCAGCATTGTGTCGGCCGTCATCAATGGCAATGCAGCCGGAAAGCTGTCCGTGCATGACATCCTGCTCCCTGTGGCTTATAATATTGCGGTGATTCTGCTGGGGGTGTTCTGCGCTTATTTTCTGAGCCGCCTGCTGATTCCGGCCAGGAGCCGCGATAACAGGCTGATCCTGGCAATTGCCATGCTGCTGGGACTCAGTGGAATCTGCGCGGCCATAGATATATCGCCGCTGCTCTCCTGCATGGTGTTCGGAGCCGTATACATAAACATGACAAAAGATAAAAAGATTTTTCGGCAGATCAATAACTTTACGCCTCCGGTCATGTCTGTTTTTTTCATTGTATCGGGTATGAATCTGGATCTGAACGCACTGACTGCGGTGGGTGCTGTGGGCGTGAGTTATTTTGCCATCCGTATCGTGGGAAAATATCTGGGCACCTATCTGAGCTGTCTGGCCATGAAGACAAGCCGGGAGGTAAGAAACTACATGGGACTGGCGCTGATCCCGCAGGCCGGGGTCGCCATCGGGCTGGCTTTTCTGGGCCAGCGGATGCTGCCGCCGGAAACCGGGAATATGATGCTGACAATCATTCTCTCCTCCTCGGTGCTCTATGAGATGGCAGGGCCTGTCAGTGCAAAGGCGGCGCTGCTGTTGTCAGGCAGCATTCCTTATATAAAAGGCATTGAAAAAGTGGAAAACGGGGAGAAAGAGGAGGGCGGAGAGAGCGCCGAAGATGTGGTGCATATAGCGAACGAGGACGACGAAACGGAAAAGGTTTTCGAGACGCCGGAGACCGGGCAGCAGGAGTCAGCAGCCGTGGAACTTCCGGATATTCCCGATGCGGATCCGGATGCGGAAGAAGAGGAGAATCATGCGATCCTGCCGGAATTGTTGGAATACAGCAGGGGCGTTGACGAAAATGACGACTATGATATCGAGAAAGAATTAAAGCCTCAAAAGGGGAAGAAAAAGAAAAAGGAGAAAGAAAAAGAAAAGTTAAAAGGGAAAATGCGGCCGGG
>JAAVAG010000019.1 GCA_014804185.1 Lachnospiraceae bacterium | reverse complement strand
TCCAATATACCTGAGATATTAAAGTCTATCAGACAGACATTCCCCTCCGGTGTGACCATGATATTGTCCGGCTTGATATCGCCGTGCACGATGGGCGGATTCTGGGAATGCAGGTAATCCAGCGCCTCGCACAGCTGTCTTGTATACTTTAAAACTTCCTTTTCCGTAAAGATATGCCCCTCTTCCAGCATCTGCCGCATGGATTTGCCGGGGATAAAGTCCATGACCGTATAAATCCCCTCGGAGGACTCAATAAAGTCCAGCACCTGCGGCAGATAGGAATGGCGCAGATTTTTCAGGATATCCACTTCCGTTCTGCATTCCTGAATGCTTGTGGCGCCGCCGGTGATTTTTTTCAGCACCACCGCCTTCTGCAGTCTCTTATGCATAGCACGGTATACGGTTCCGCCGCCGCCTGCTCCGATCTGCTCATATATGTCATAAGTACCTGTCAGTTCCTGTGGATAGTTCATCTCCATATCCCTCCACCCGATTTTTTTACCCAAACACCGGATGTCGCGCTCTGCGTGCCATCCCTGTGTCTCATAAAAAAATTACCCTGAACAGATATCTTTGTCAATACCTTTCCGAATTACAGCAGTTGATTCCAGAAATTTTTTTCTTCGAAACACTGTGAACTTATAGTATTCCCCATTCTTCATGTATATTTCAATGTCCGGCAGCAGCCGCAATCTTCCGCTGCTTTCCAAGCGTTGGATGTCTCTGTATTTTAACGACAGGCGCTGCATTTTCTTCTCAATGGACGTTTTCCGGCATCGAAACAATATTTCCTCTTCCCTCAGGATGAGCGCTCCGCCTTGCAATCCATGCCAATGTATGCTGGCGGAAAATGCTTTCTTCATACTTCTCTTCTTTTTTTCTGTCTCAATTCTCCTGTCCATTCCTCTACCCTGCGCTCTCGGCATTCTGAAAGCACCCGGTGGCCGCCGCCATCAGTCCCGCCGTCTCCAGCACCAGCAGCAAGACCATGATCAGGTAGCCCGCCTCCAGCGTAAACATCGTCACTCCAACGACAGCCGCCGCAATCCCAACGCCGCTGACAATACCCTGGAGCAGCATCTGGAACAGCTGCTTTCCGACTCTCCCCAGTATATTCCCCACCAGCGCCTCGGTAAGCACCGTGCTGTACAGCTTGCAGGCCATCAGACACACATACACGGGTATACTGAGCGCCACCTGCGATACCGGCAGCTGCAGGATAATCCCGCATGGAACGGCCAGCAGCGCTCCGCAGATAACGGACTTGACATGCTCCAGTAAAGTGGCGTACCATAGTTTCCGAAAAGAAGTGTCGGGAATCAGAAATGTATAAGGACTTTTCAGCTCCTTTCCCCATTTCCCCTGCACGGAACTCATGCAGAACACCATATACATCATCACACCCGGTATAATAAACTGCCTGTATCCTGCCATATCCACCTTATCCGTAAAGGTATATGCCAGAAAGACACTCACACCCGTGAGAATAATGGTGGTGGAATCAAAGAAAAAGAATCTGCTCTTTTTATATTCCAGAAGCTGCTTGTAAAAAATCGCTTTTGCGCCTCCGCCCTTATAACTGACTCTGGCGGCCTTGTATTTTTCTTTCCTGCCCAGCCGTGCCACTTCGCCGTCCCGTTTTTTCTGCCGAAGTTCCTCATAATCCTCGGCAAACTTCATGGCATCCTCAAAGTAATCCCCGCTGCACGGCATCCGCAGCGCCAGACACAGCGCCGCCGCCACGCAGACCAGATACAGCGCGCTGCAGATCAAATTCACCGCGGTAGGGCCTGTCATGATCAGATGAACCAGCGCGATATACCATCCCACCACGGGAACCATCTGCACCGCATCGCCGTGCAGGTACCCCAGTATACTCTCCATGCTCAGGCCCTGCCGCAGGTAAACTGCCAGAGCGATAAGGACAAACACACCGATGACACCGTAGCAGAAAAACCTTACTGCCCCGCGTCCCTTTTCTCCCAGTTTCTCAGAGCCGTAGAGCAGAATCATCAGCGAACCCTCCAGCAGATTCTGCAGAATCATGGAAACCGCAAAATAAGCGCCGACCTGCCAGAGCGAAGCCCGGAAGATAAATATACCCGCCAGAGCCACAAGAATCCCCACCAGCACGTAGATCGTCAGCGTCTTGATATGCGCATACAGCAGAATCATCTTTGGGCTGACCGGGGACGGGAACAGCAGATGCACATCCCCCGGCCTAAAGATGAGCCCTTTGCGCCTGGCATAGGACACCAGGTTGGCCGGAATCAGCCAGAAAGCGATCACGGTAATCAGCGCCGCCAGCATATCAGGGCTCTGCCATCCCATTTCACTCAGCAGAATATAGATAGAAAACGGAACGGCTGTAAGATAGAGCAGAATAAGCGCAAGATAAACATATGTGACGGGCTTCCTGACCGCCCTGCGCACCCTGTTCTTTAAATTTTTCTTATACAGAAACCAAATTGTCTTCATCGTTATACCCTCCTGCCGGAACTTTCCGTTTCCCTGCCGGAGTGCTCGGAAACGCCTCCCGAGGTTACCTGGAAGAACAGATCTTCCAGATTCTCGGCTCCCACCGTATCCTTGGAATAGGTTCCTATGATGTGCCCCTTCTCCATAACGAAAGTCACGTCCCACAGTTCTTTCACCATCTCCAGCATATGCGTGCTGATCAGTACCGTCACGCCCTGCTCTTTCAGTTCCAGCACGATCTTTTTCAGTTCCTTGATTGCTGCTGGATCCAGACCCACCATGGGCTCATCCAGCAGGATCACCTGCGGTTTCACGACCAGGGCGCAGCAGATGCTGACTTTCTGCATCATACCCTTTGACAGTTCATTTCCCAGTTTATTCTGTTTATCCGCAAGTTCAAACCGTTCCAGAAGATGCTCGATCTCCTCCCCTGTCGTTTCGGCCTGATAGGCTTTCAAAATAAAATCGATATGCTCCCTGACCGTCAGCGCTTCGTACATGGCCGGAATCTCCGGTACATAGGCAAAGACCTTTTTGGCGTCCACGCTCTTTCCCAAAATCCCCTGGATTCTCACCTGTCCCTCATAGCGCACCAGCCCGGCAATGCTCTTGATAATCGTTGATTTTCCCGCGCCGTTTGGCCCCAGCAGCACGCCGATCTGTCCGTCCGGCACCAGAAAACTCACCTGATCCACCGCCAGCGTTTTCCCGTATTTTTTTGACAAATTCAAGATTTCTAACATTTTTCTCCACCCTCTCGCGACTGTATTATTCTTATAATACAATAATACATTGTTATGTGATTGTCAACAGTTTTCATTGCAAAGCCCGCGTATTATTGTTATAATACTCCCGATACACATTTCGCCCTCACCGGCAGAAGTGAAAAATACCGATATTGCGAAAAGGAAAAGTTATGTCCAGCAGGCTTATGAATATATTAATTTTATCCAGCGCTACCGGTGGCGGACACAATGCCGCCGGAGAAGCCATTCAGGAAAAACTCCTCGCAATGGGTCATAACGCGGTTTTTCTTGATATTTTTACACTGTCCAGCCAGCGCACCGCAAATTTTGTGGCACAGGCCTACATTCGAACGGCGCGGAACTTTCCCCGTCTGTTCGGTCTCCTGTATAAAACGGGAGCAGCCGTGGGAAAATTTCTCTACAGACTGCATATAAAATCACCCGTATATCTGGCCAACAGCCTGATGGCCAGACCGCTGCAGTATTACCTGGATATACATGACTTTGACGCCATTGTCATGCCGCATCTGTTTCCGGCGGAAACCGTCACCTACATGAAACGCCATGGTATGCTCTCCATTCCCACTATCGCAGTCGCCACGGATTATACATGCATCCCTTTCTGGGAGGAGACCGGCTGTGATTACTACATGATTCCGCACGAGGATCTGACGGAGGAATTTTCCGCCCACGGTATTCCCCGGGAAAAGCTTGTTCCCTGCGGCATACCGGTAAAAAGTCAGTTTACTCTTCCAAAAGATACCGAGGCTGCAAGGGCGAAACTGAATCTGCCGGCAGATAAAAGGATCTATCTGATCATGAGCGGAAGCATGGGATTCGGCAGCATTCTTTTATTTTCTTTCGAACTGGCCCGCAGATGCAAAAACGGCGAACAGATTGTCATTATCTGCGGCAACAATCGGAAATTAAGACATACGCTGAAACATGAATTCAGACACAATCAAAATGTCCACATCGTCGGCTATACCACGCATGTGGCCGACTATATGGACGCCTGCGACGTGATTTACACAAAGCCGGGCGGACTGACCAGCACGGAAGCGCTTGTAAAGCATGTCCCCATAGTACACACCGCGCCCATTCCCGGCTGCGAGACAAGAAACCGTGAATTTTTCGTCTCACGGGGCATGTCCGTGGCCGCACAGCACATCCGCACACAGGTGGCGCAGGGACGGATGCTGTTGGAAACAGAGGCCGTGCGAAACGGTATGGTATGCGCGCAGCAGATACATGCCCGCCCCGATGCCGCAGAGCGCATCTGTTCTCTGCTGGAGTCTCTGACCTCACCGGAAGACCTCTGCGGCTGAGCAGGGAGAAAAAGACAAAAGAAAGGAATAACCTCCATGAATTATTTTTTCTGGATCACGGCAGGCTATCTGTCCGGCAGCATCATGTATGCCTATCTGCTGCCCATGCTCATAAAGCACATTGATATACGTTCTTTAAGCGACGACGGGAATCCCGGCACAGCCAACGCTTTTAAGCATGCAGGCGTGTCTGTTGGAATCTGTGTGATCTGCTGTGAGTTATTGAAAGGATTTTTTCCCGTCTGGCTGGCATGCAGGCGTTTAAATATGGAAAAAATGATTTTTGCACTGGTCATGGCCTCTCCGGTGCTGGGCCACGCTTATCCGCTGTTCTGGAAAGGCAGAAACGGCGGAAAATCCATCGCCGTCTCCTTCGGCGTGCTGCTCGGTTTTTTACCGGATCTGCGGCTCGCACTGCTGTTGGCGGCCTACTATCTGCTGTTCTCTCTGATTGTTATCATACGGCCCCACCTGCTGCGCTCGGTGCTCACCTACCTGTGCTACTGTGTCTCCTGTCTGCTCCTTGGCAGCCGCACCTCCATCGTCGCCGGATGTCTGCTGATATCGGCGATAGTGATTTGGAAGCATCTTGTCAAATACAAGGGAGAAAAAATTTCCATCTCTTTCCTCCGACCGCAAAAAGCCAGGCCCGACGGCCTGGCTGAATGACTACCCTACTTTATACCCCGTTCCCCACACTACTTTCAAGTACTGCGGCTGCCTGGGATTTGTCTCAATCTTCTCACGGATATGCCGGATATGGACGGCGATGGTATTGTCCGCGCCGATGGCCTGCATATGCCATATGGACTCGTAGATCTGTTCAATGGAGAATACTCTTCCCCGCTCCTGCACCAGCAGTTTCAGGATCTTATATTCGATCGGCGTCAGACGCACTTCCCTGCCCTGTACCGTCACTTTCCGCCTCATATCATCCAACACCAGTTCGTTGATCCGGTAAATCCTCTGTATGTTGGCATTCATGCTGGCCAGCTGGGTATATCTCCGAAGCTGGGATTTCACCCTGGCCACCAGTTCCAGGGGATTGCACGGATAAACCACGTAATCGTCCGCCCCTGCATCCAGCGCGCCGATCTTGCTCGTCTCGTCTCCCCTCTGTGACAGGACAATGATGGGAATACTGCTCAATGCCCGCACCTCACGTATCGCTTCAATTCCGTCTCCCTCCTGCAGTTCTATATCCGTAATCAGAAGCTGCACCTCTCCGCGCTCCAGCTTCTTTCTTATATCCGCAATCTCCTTTACCGCCGCCGTCTCATATCCTTCTCCGGCAAACAATGGCTGCATCCGCTCCACAATCCCTGTGTTATTGTTATAGATTAAAATGGTCCCTCTCATATCCCGCTTTCTTCCTCCTCAAAAATAAATGCCAAGATCCATATGCTCCAGTATCTGATATGCCTCATCTTCCGTATATCCGATGAAGTCCACGATCAGTTCATAATCATTCACAGAGATTGCCGCATGAATCCGGGGCATCTCTTCCTCTTCTTCCACGGAATCTATGACCGTATAAATATATCCCTGTCCGGTACTGTATTTCCTCTCGTTGCACACGGCGCCGGAATATGACACTGCGGCGGCATGCCCGTTCGTATCCCGATAATCCGTCTGGTGCATCATAAAGAGCTTCTCCCCAGCATGGATACGCGCAAACACCCACATGCCAAAAACCGAATACTGCTGATAAGTGATTTCCCCGCCCAGCAGACTCAGATCCGGCACAGGAAAGACAAGATCCTTTTCTCCCTCCCGCAGCTGCTCCAGTGAATTATATTCCGCGGCCTCCACTCCACATTCCTCTGCATCGTAAACCGCAAACCTTTTTTCTTCATCGCAAAGCGCAATTTCATTTTCGTCATTCAGAAGGGCAATGCCGTCCTGCTCTTCCGGATATTCGTTATTTTGTTCAGGGATAATCACCCCCCCGTATTCTTCTCCGGCGTCCTTTTCCGCTCCGCCGCTCCTCCCGGCCGTCACATCATCCACAATAGAAAAACCGTTGTCCGTAACCCGAATCACACTTCTCGTATAGTTTACCGCCGTAGCCGTACCTGCCATGCACACCATCAGGATGCATGCCGTACCTGCTGCGGCTGCAAAACGCCTTTTTCTTCGGATTCCCCGCCGTCTCCTCCGGCGTTCTTCATCCATCACAGATACAGCCGTAATATCCGGTACATATAATCTGTTCTCCGCTTCTCTGTACTCTTTTCTGAAATTATTCAAAATTCCAATCCTCCCCCAATCTTCTCCTCAGAAGATCGCGTCCCCTCGTCAGTTGTGATGTCACGGTAGATTCCCGTCTTCCTGTAATGCTGCATATCTCTTTAACTGATAAATCTTCATAATAAAACAGATGAATCACCTCTCTGTATTTCACCGGGAGTTCATATACGGCTTTCCAGATCTGCTGATGCAGTTCTTTTTTCAGATAATCGCTCTCCAGCCTGCTCTCTCCCGCCATTTCCTGTTCCGGAAAAGGAGCGGTATGTCTGTACCACGCGCTCCTCCATATTTTGCGGCACCCATTCAGGGTGACCTTAATAAACCATGCCTTTTCATGATCCCTGCCTGCAAATTCGGGTGTATTTTTATAGTACTGGTAAAAAACATCCTGCACCACATCCTCCGCATCCTGCTCGTTTTTCAGCTGCATAAACGCGATCTTATAAAGCATGTCTCTGTATGTGTTTATTGTTGTCTGTAAATCTCGGATCCCCTGCTGTCTGCCGCTCTGCTGTCCGTTTGTCTCATGTGCCATAGATTTACTTTTCTCTTTCTTGAAAGACTTACATAATGAATATCCCTCAGCAATAAAAAATACTGCAAAATAATTTATTAATATTTCTTAAGATTCTGCAGTATCTTTTTCCCTCTATTTATTTAGACTCTTTTCTCTTCTGAAAAGTTTCACAAAAAATAAAAAAAATATATCCCAGCAGTGCCCCTGCACAGTTTAATATAAAATCATCCACATCAAAAGCCCCGAATGCGCTCAGCAGCTGAAACAATTCTATTCCCGTTACAATCAGCAGCACGCAGGACATACAGACC
>JAAVAG010000018.1 GCA_014804185.1 Lachnospiraceae bacterium | reverse complement strand
TCGGACTACATGTATACGGACTATCTGTTGTATCTGGATCAGGGCTTTGGTACGGGGAGTTATGCCGCATCCCCGGCAGGTACGGCAGAGCGTTATGAGCCTGCTGGAAGCCAGCCGGCTTATGAGGGCAGCGCCGTGGTGCTTGATTATGAGGAGAGTGCGGAATACAAGGTAACTGTGGATAAGCCGGGGGTGTATTATCTGGCGGCGGATTATTATTCGGCCGGGAATACCTATCTGGATTATACGGTGGAAGTGCGAGTCAATGGTGAGCCGCAGTATCAGGAGTGGAAGACGGTGGAGTTCTCATTGTACTGGCAGGATTCCGAAGCGGAATATCTGAAGGACCGCTATGGTGATGAGATAGCGCCTACCCAGGAACGGGTCAATCAGTGGTACCGGACCTATCTCTATAACAATACCTATTCCACCACGCATCCATTATATATGACTCTGGAGGCGGGGGAAAACGTGATCACGCTGATCAACCGCTCCAATGACGGGTTGGCGCTGGGAACTCTGTATGTGGAGGCTCCGGTGGATAATATTCCGGACTATGAACAGTACCGGCAGCAATATGCGGATAAACAGCCGGTATCAAAATCGGATACAATCCAGATCAGCGCTACGGAGTACACCACAAAGAACTCCGCGGAAATTATTTATAATTCCACGGCAAATCCGGCCATGACGCCTTATGACGCGGAATATAAACTGCTGAACACATTGTCCTGGACCAAGCCCGGCAATGAGATCAGCTATGAGTTAAATGTGGAGACAAGCGGTCTGTATAAGCTGGGTTTCCACTATATGAATGATAAAGAAGAGTTTAATTCGTATGAAAGTATCCGTATTGACGGAGAAATTCCTTTTAAAGAACTGGAATGCTATGCGTTTCCTTACAGCGACGGCGGCTGGGCCAATGAAGTGCTGTCGGATAAGGACGGCAACCCATATTATATCTATCTGACAGCCGGAACCCACACTTTGACAATAAGGGCGGAGCTTGCGCCGGTAATTGAAGCGTGGCGTTATGGGCAGTTGATTGCGGAACACGTGACGCAGTTCTCCTTGGATATTAAGAAGATTTCCGGCCAGGAGGCCGACAAATACAGAACCTGGAAAATGACTCAGTATATTCCGGAGATTCCGGATTATCTGGCGGCATATAAAACCATTATTCAGCATATCCGTTACCTGCTGCAGGAGGATTCTGAATATGGTATCAACGGCGCGCTGCTGTCTTATCTGGACAAGGCGGAGGTGTTTATTGATGACATGGCGGAATATCCGGATGAAATTGCCCTGTATGGCGCGAGCCTGACAGGGGCGGACAATTCCGTGCTGGTGGCGGTGAGTAAGTTTACCTCCTCCATTATGAATGTGAACTTTTCTCTGGATATGATATATGCTTTCGGCGAGGATGAAATGCCCCGCGCCGAGGCGGGCGTATTTGCCAAGATTGGGGACGGCGTAAAGACTGTATATTATTCATTTGTCTCTGAGAAGTATCGCACGGATACATCTGAGGAGGATGAGCTGAATATCTGGGTGTCAAGAGCTTTGACTCATGTGGATCTGCTGCAGAAGCTGGCGGATACGGAGTTTACTCCCCAGACGGGAATCAAGGTCAAGATTTCCGTTATGCCGGATGCCAATAAGCTGACTTTGGCCTGCGCGGCGGACGAAACGCCGGATATCGCGCTGGGGCTGAGTTCCCATATGCCCTTTGACCTGGCGTGCCGGGGCGCACTGTATGATATGACACAGTTTGATGACTATTGGGAAATATCGAATCGTTTCGTGGCGGGAGAACTGGTGCCCTATGTGTACAATGAGGGTGTCTACGCAATGCCGGAGACATTGGATTTTGACGCAGTGATTTATCGGACGGATATTTTTGAAAACCTGGGACTGGAGGTTCCGGACACCTGGGATGAACTGATTGATCTGCTGCCCAGCCTGCAGCGCTATGGTATGAATTTTTACCACAATATTTCTTCCGGTGTGGGTTATAAATGGTTTTATCAGACGACGCCCCTGATCTTCCAGAACGGAGGATCTCTGTATCTGGAGGATGGTTCGGCAACGGCCATTGACCAGCCGGGCGCGGTGAAAGGCCTGAAGCGTCTCGGAGAGTTGTTTGTTGCATATTCCCTGGATACTCAGGTACAGGAGTTCTTCAATTCTTTCCGGTACTCCGTGCTGCCCATAGGCATTGTGGATTCCAACACTTATGTGCTGATTAAGAACGGAGCCACTGAACTGGAAGGACAGTGGAAACTGGCGCCCTATCTGGGCACTGTACAGGAAGACGGCAGTATCAACCGGAATTTCGTGGCAAACGGAAGCGGCGGAGTTATTTTTGCGGATACGGAGATGGCTGACGAGGCGTGGGAGTTCATGAAATGGTGGACCAGCACAGAGACTCAGGTGGAATATACTTACACATTGCGTTCCACTTATGGAGATACCTATTTCTGGCTGCCCTCCAATGTGGAAGCCCTTGAGCAGGCGCCCATTGACCAGGAAGATAAACAGGTTATTATGGATATGGTGTATCAATTAAGAGATGTATCCAGAACCCCCGGACAGTATCTGCTGGAGCGGTCCATATCTGATATCTGGAATGCTATGGTGTTTGACGGTACTTCCGCTCAGGTGGCGGCGGATGAGAAAGTGATCGCCATCAATCGGGAAATTACAAAGAAAATGAAAGAGCTGGGATACTATGACGACGAGGGCAATAACCTGAAAGAATATGTAATCCGGGATATAGACTGGATTCAGGAACAGATGGACCGTGCTAAAAAGGGAGGTGATCAGGCATGCGCCAAGTGACGACAGGGAAAAAGAGAAAGCTGTTCAGCAAGGAGGATGGGAAAGCATATCTGATGCTTTTGCCCTATATCATACTGTTTTCTACCTTTATTCTGGTTCCGGTGCTGATTGCCATGGGCCTGTCCTTTACATACTTTGACGTGATTAATGAGCCCACTTTTACCGGACTGCTGAATTATATCACTCTGTTTACGCAGGATGAGGTATTTCTGAAATATGTGCTGCCCAATACCTTTCTATACGCTCTGATTGTGGGACCGGGGGGGTATGTAATCTCTTTCCTTCTGGCCTGGATGCTGGCCCAGATACAGCCCATCCCCAGGACTATCCTGGCCCTGTGCATCTATACGCCGTCCATGCTGGGCAGCGTGTTTATCGGCGTAATCTGGAAGACAATCTTTTCCGGCGACCAGTCCGGTCTGCTTAACAGTGTGCTGCTGCGTATGGGACTGATCGACACACCGATTCAGTTTTTGCTGACCAGCGATTATTTCATGTTAATCATGATCATTGTGTCGCTGTGGTCGGCCATGGGTATTGGTTTCCTGTCCATGATATCCGGTATTCTGAACATTGATCAGGAGTTGTATGAGGCGGCATATGTGGATGGAATACGCAATCGTTTTCAGGAGATTATCTATATAACGGTGCCCTCTATGAAACCGCAGATGTTCTTCGGCGCGGTTATGGCTATTGTAAATGCATTTAACATGGGATGGATCGGCGTTACGCTGAGCGGAGCCAATCCCACGCCTAACTATTCCGGACAGCTGATCACGAACCATATTGACGACTATGGTTTCCTGCGTTATGAGATGGGTTATGCGGCGGCGATCTCCGTGGTGCTTCTGCTGGTGGTGTACGCGTTTAACAAAGTAGCCGGAAGACTGTTCGGCGACAACGACTAGAGGAGGGGCAGCGATGAAAAAGAAGAAAGCAAAACGCGGCGACTTCCAAGGGTCCCGCATCAACCCCAGACATTTTTCCAGGGGACAGATAAAATTTTACGCGATATTGATTCCGCTGGCTGCGTTTATGATACTGCCGGTGGTCATGCTGATCAACCGTGCGTTTATGCCGCTGGGCGAATTGTTTGCGTTCCCGCCTCATATCATAGCGCACAACCCGACCATGAGCAACTTCAAGAATCTGTTTGCGCTCTCCAGCACGACCGGAGTGCCTATGCTCCGTTATCTGCTTAACTCCGTGCTGGTGACGCTGATGACGGTGGTGCTGAACCTTGTGGTCACGATTCTGGGTGCTTACACCTTTGCCAAAAAGAATTTCAAGGGTAAGGCCACGCTCTTTGAGATCAATCAGCTGGCGCTGATGTTCGTGCCCACGGCTGTTGCCATCTCCAGATATCTGGTGATCACCAACCTGCACCTCACGGATACATGGCTGGTGCATGTGCTGCCCCTGGCGGCCATGCCGGTGGGACTGTTTCTGGTTAAGCAGTTCACAGACCAGATTCCGGACGCCCTGATCGAGGCGGCTGTGATGGACGGCGCCCGGGAGTGGACCATCATAAGGAAAATCATCACTCCTCTGATTCGTCCCGCTCTGGCTACTTCCATTGTACTTACGTTCCAGCAGGTATGGATGGCGACGGAGGCTTCCAATAATTATGTGAACAATGATACTATGCGTACTCTTGCTTATTACCTGAACTCACTGTCCACCAACAATACGGTGGCGGCGGCGGGCATGACCGCGGCGGCATCGGTGCTGTTGTTCCTGCCGAACCTTATTATCTTTATCTGCATGCAGTCTCAGGTTATGAACACGATGAGTCATTCCGGTATCAAGTAGGAGAGGAGAGAGACAATGAAAAAAAATAACTTAATTCAAAAAATTCTATGTCTTTCGGCTGTGGCGCTTGCGGCGCTGCAGATGCCAATGCAGGTGAGCGCGAGCCAGGCTACCTCTTACACTTATGCCGCGGACGAAGATTCTAACTGGGAGCGCACGCAGGATGCCTATCTGCCGGATAAGACGATCACGGAGCTGGGGCTTTCCTCGCCGGAGGATTTGTATATCGACGAAGACAATATGCTGTACGTGGCGGACACCGGAAACAAGCGCATCGTCAAGTATGATATCGAAAGCGGTCAGATAGCCGGCATTCTGGAGGGCGGTGATCTGGCGAACCCAAGAGGCGTTTATGTGACGGTGGAGGGCGATATCTATGTGGCGGATACGGCGGCAAAGGCGGTTCTGATCTATGATAAGAACTTTAACCAGATTGGCAAGCTGACCAGACCCGACGCTCCTATTTTCGCGGATACCAACTATGAGCCCAAGCGTGTGGCGGTAGACGGAGGCGGTAATGTATATCTGATCGGTGAAGGTGTTTATAACGGCGTCATCCAGCTGGCCAAGACCGGTGAATTCCTGGGCTACTTTGCGGTGAATGACGCGGATCTGACATTTTCCCAGAGGCTGCAGCAGCTCCTCTTTACCAGGGATCAGCTGGCGCATCTGGTGGATATTAATCCCACGGTGTTCACGAATGTGTTTGTGGACAGGGAAGGAATTGTCTACACGGCCACCAGCGGCACCCATCGTAACGGTATGAAAAAGCACAGTACCAACGGTGGGAATATGTTCAAGACAAATGTGTGGTCCTTCGACGATCTGACGGATGTGTATGTGGACAGCAGAGGTTTGATTTATACCTGTTCCGCAGCGGGCTATATCAATGTTTATTCCAAAAACGGAGAAGAAATTTTTGAAATAGGATCCTATGTGACCACGGTGGACATTGTGGGACTGTTTGCCAGTCTGCCCTCTGTCGCGGTGGATATGAACGGCAATATCTGGGCCGTGGACGGCATCAAGGGATATCTGCAGTCGTTCAAGCCTACGGAGTATGCCCAGACGGTCTACACGGCTATGGATCTGTATGAGAGCGGACTTTACGATGAGGCCATGGCAAAATGGAATGAAGTGCTGAGAATGAACCAGATGTCCGTGCTGGCTCACAACGGCGTGGGCAAAGCTTATCTCCACGCGGAGGAATACGAGGAGTCTCTGGAGCACTTCCAGGTGGCCAACAATAAGGATTATTACTCTCAGTCTTTCTGGGAGGTTCGAAATAAGTGGATCCAGAAATGGATGGGACCGATCCTGGGAATCGTCATCGGGCTGCTGGTAGTTTGGAAGATCATCAAGGTGGTTGACCGGAAACGCGGCGGACATCTGGAGAAGGCGCGGCGGCAGATTAAGGAAAAGACGGGCCAACTGCCGATATGGAAGGATATCCTTTACGCGCTTAAGACGCCCAGGCGTCCTATGGATAATTATTATGAGATCCGTAAGTACAGACAAGGCTCTGTGGTCTCGGCTGCGGTGATATACATTCTGTTCTTTATTGATTTCATGGCATACAAGACGGTAAAAGGATTTATCTATCAGACCACCAAGGTGGAGAATATGGATATTGGATCCATTGTCCTGGGCTTTTTTGTCCTGCTGGGGCTGTTTATTATCTGTAATTACCTTGTGACCAGCATCAATGACGGGGATGGTACTTTTAAACAGATTTTCATGATTCCTGCCTATGGTATGATGCCGGCCATGATAGCGTTGCTTGTCGTGACATGTGTGTCCTATGTGCTGACTTACAATGAGGCATTTTTGCTGACTCTGGTGCTGCTGATCGGGATTGTATGGAGCGTTATTACCATATTTATAGGATTGCAGACAGTGCACGACTATACTTTTGGAGAGACTGTAAAAAGTATTATTTTGACGGCGGTATTTATGATCATTATAGCGGTGATAGGCGTTATCATTTCCATTATGTGGAACAGCCTGTATACGTTCCTTGCTGCCGTCGGAAAGGAGTTAGTCCAGAATGTTTTATAGGAAAATAAAGCGAAATAAAGTAATGGCTGCGGCGCTTATCATGGCTGTCGTGCTGGGCTCGGTCTCCATACATGCCCAGGCATATGTACCCACCAACCGCGATACAAAGGTTGCACCCGAGAAGGCGGAGCATACGGAAGAGGAATATGCGGATTATGAACTTTTGCTGGAGACGGGCACTGTAAAATATTATTGGCGGGAAGACAGAGACATCTTTGCCGTTGTGGATAAGCAGACCGGATACTGTATCAAGACCGGAGCGGATCTGCCTTTCTCCGGGGATGTAAAGGATGCGGTAAAGGATTTGGAGAAAGCGGGCGCCTCTGAGCAGGAGATTCTGGCTGCGGCGGAGAGTTATGCCGATGATCTGAACACCACCTATGTAGGCATTGCCAACTCGCTGATCACGGTGGAATACTATGACAGCGACAAGGTCAAGTATATTTCTTCCGCCTCGGAGAAAGATGCGGAATCCAGCCTGAGCAAGGTTGCGGACGGAAAATATTGCCTGGAGGTCCGGTTTAAGGATCCGGAGGTCTCGATGAATGTGTATATCACATTGGGCGAAGAAAGCATCGACTATTTTATTCCCAGTGCGGAGATGTCGGGCAGCGATATCAGCAAGCTGGCGGCTGTGGAACTCACTCCTTTTCTGGGAGCCAGCGGCGGCCGCATGAACGTGATGAATCCGGACACTATGGAGTGGGAAAAAGTGGATAATTACCGGGTGCCGGGCTATGTGCTGGTTCCTGACGGCAGCGGCAGCCTGATTCGGTTTGTACACAATACCGCCGTGTACAACCCCTATGAGGGAGATGTATATGGCAGGGACTATGCCACGGAGACAAACTACAGCTTTGCTTATTATGATGATGTGCCGGTGAAGGATCCGGTGATGCCGGTGTTCGGCATTGCCCATGGCAACGGTCAGATGGCGTTTGCCGCCTGGGCCAATGAGGGCGCGGAGTACATGGATATCATCGTCAATCCGGATGGCACCAGGTCTACTACCTATACATGGGCTTATCCAAGATTTGAACTGAACGTCAATTATTTTCAGATCTATGATGAGCAGGGCAGTGGATTTTTTAACCAGATGGATGATGTTTTCCACTATGATATCGACATGACGTATGCGTTCCTGTTCGGAGACGGCAGCGACGGCACGCCCTCAGCGGATTATGTGGGCATGGCAAGAGTTTACAGGGAGTATCTGATTGACAAAGGGGAACTGACCCTGATGGAGCCTTCTCAGGGGGATATTCCCATCCGGCTGGATTTTGTCATGGGAGACGCCAAGAGCGGCATCGTGGGAAATACCCAGGTTGTGACGACCAGGACGGAGGATGTGGAGGAAATTCTGAATCAGGTGATGGCCAGAGGGATCACCAATATCAACTCGGGCCTGATCGGATGGCAGAAGAAGGGAGAAAGCCTTTCCAAGCCTTATAAATTGAATTTTACCGGTTCCATCGGAAGCAAGAGCGACTTTAAAAACCTGATCAAAGATTTTGCGGAGCGGGGAGTGGATATTTCCCTGTCCCGGGATACCATCACGGTCAACAAGAAGATGCTGAATTATTCGAATACGGCGGTGAAGTGTATCAGCAACTGGTATCTGAGCATTGACAAAGCGGCGATTCTCCCGGAGAATGTGCCCATCTCGCTGTTCAGTTACGCCACGCCTGAGAAAGTGGCGTCCTGGACAAAAGAACTGGCCGATAAGGCGGGCGATTTTTCCAACAGCCTTACGCTGACGGAGATGCCCCATGTGCTCACGTCCAACTGGAACAGGGACGGGGTAGTTACCAGCCTGACGGAGAGTATTGAACTGTACAGAAATGCTTTGGAGGAGATCGGACAGGAACAGAAGCTGAACCTGGAGAAGCCCAATATGTATCTGTGGAAGTACACGGATCGTTATCTGCAGGCTCCTGTAGGAAATTCCCAGTTTGTCTTTGAGACAGATACGGTGCCTTTCCTGGAGATGGTGCTTCACGGCACGATGGAGATATATGCGCCATATGCCAACTTCTCTTTCTACACCCAGGACTGTGTTTTGAGAATGATTGATTACAATGTTTCTCCTTCCTTTATACTGTCCAGGGAGCCTTCCTATAAGCTGGGCGACACTTTTCTGGCCAATTACTATTCCACGGAGTACACATTGTATGAGGATATGATAGTGGATATATATGGTCAAATCAATTCCGTGCTCAGTCAGGTACAGGGATTTGAGTGGACGAACCGCTATGTTCCGGAGGATGGTGTGGTGATCAACAGCTATCAGAAAGATGGAGTGAGCAAACAGATCATCATCAACTATACGGAGCATGAGGTGACATATCAGGGAACGACTGTCGCGCCCGAGAGCGCCGCAGTTGTGGGAAAGGAGTGATGGGCAGTGGCTGAGAAGAAAACAAAACGCACCAAGGGAGGGCGCACGAAAGGATATGAGAAGCGTCAGAACCGGCTTGGCTATGCTTTCATGGCCCCATGGATTATAGGTTTTTTGATCTTTACCTTTATTCCGTTTATTGCGACACTTGTCCTGAGCTTTTGTAATGTCAGTACCAATGTCACAGGCTATGCCATTTCCTATACAGGATGGGATAATTATTATACGGCCTTTTTCCGCAATACGGAGTTTGTCCCGGCGCTGCTGTCTTTCCTGGGAATGGTGATTCCTTATACTTTTGTCATCCTGGTGGTATCCTTTGTCATGGCTTATCTACTGAACAAGATTGAGGTTGGAAAAGGGCTGATGCGCACGATCTATTTCCTTCCCGTGATCATTATGTCCGGCCCCGTCATGGGTCAGATTCTGGACACGGCCAATGAGACGGTGCAGGCGGCTCAGGGGATGTACAACGGGTATGAGGGTGTGTTTATTCTGGATATGATCCGTAGCTACTCTCCCCGTGTAGCCGTGTTTATGGAGGGGATATTTGACCAGCTGACCATGATCCTGTGGTTTACGGGAATTCCCATTGTCCTGTTTGTCAGCGGACTGCAGCGGATCAATACTTCCCTGTACGAGGCAGCCAAGATCGATATGGCCAACGAGTGGCAGATTCTCTGGAAGATTACGATTCCCATGATAAAGCCCACGGCGTTAGTTGCCGTCATTTTTACCATCGCACAGTTGGGAACCTATGACACCAGCGCAATTTACTCACTGATTAAGACGGCCACGGATAATACCAGCGGCGGGCTTGGATTTGCGGCCACCTATTCATGGATTTACTGTATCCTGGTTCTGATTGTCATCGGACTGGCGTTCCTGATTTTTAAGGATCGGCAGCCCAAGAGAAGAGATATCTGGTAAGGGGGTGGCGGCTATGAAAGGAAAAGCGAAAGCAGTAAAGAAGAAACATGACTTTAAGTGGTGGAGAAACCTGATTATCAAAATAGCGATTTATTTTATCCTGATCTGTGTAGGGTTTATCTACCTGGAGCCGATCTTTGAGATTATCGCCAAGACGTTTATGTCACCGGACGATATCGTAGATCCATCCGTGACATGGGTGCCTAAGACATTCTCGTTGAATAATCTGAGTGTGGCAAGCCAGGTAATGAAACTGGGTTCCACATTGCGCAATACGATACTGTGGGCGGGGGGACTGGCGCTGGCACAGACACTGGTGTCCGCTCTGACAGGGTATGCGCTCTCCAGGTATGAATTCAAGTTTAAGAATCTTTGGTTTGTGATGATTATTTTGGCGTTTATTATCCCTACACCGGTGACGATGATCCCCAGGCTGATGATGTTTGTGACAGCACAGGACGCGCTTTCGATCCAGTTGATTGGAACGGCGATTCCGCAGGCATCCATGGCCATATTGGGTCAGGGAATCTATTCCACG
>JAAVAG010000017.1 GCA_014804185.1 Lachnospiraceae bacterium | reverse complement strand
GCTTCGGCATATGAAATGCTCTGCCGCAGATACGAGGGCGGAAACCTGCATATAAACAGATGCCGCCTGCACGAGAAAGAGGAGGAGCTGTGGGCCTGCTTTGAATTCGTACCGGGGGAAACACTGTCCGAACTGATGGATAAATGCCTGGAAAAGGATGATCTGGACGGTTTTCATGCACTGTTTCGGGAGTATGTGGAACGGATCGGATATCATCAGGGATACCCCGTTTCCGATTTTGATATGGTGTTCTCCAATATCATCGTGGACGGCGATAAGTGGACTGTCATCGATTACGAGTGGACTTTCGGAAAAGAAATGGAGATCAGAGAACTGGCTTTCCGGGCGGTGCTGTGTTATCTTCTGGAGAATGAAAAGCGCGGCAGACTGAAACTGGAGAGAATTACAGAGGAACTGGGGATTTCGGAGGAAGAGGAGCGGCTGTATCGGGAGAGAGAGAGGGAGTTTCAGAAATTTGTGACAGGCGAGCACAAAGTCATGACGGACATCTGTGAACTGATGCGGCACAGGGCGGTGAAGCCGGCGGTTTTCATATCCGACAGGGTACAGGTTTATGAAGACAGAGGAGAAGGATTCTCGGAGGAACATTCCTATCTTGCGATGGAACTGTATCCGGGAGAGCAGGAAGTGAAACTGGATTTTGAGGTAAAAGGAGACGTGCAGGTATTCCGGCTTGATCCGTCTATGGATCCCTGCATTGTGCGAATCGACGAACTGGTCTTTAACGGGAAAGAGATTCCTCTGGGAAATAAAAAGATTGTATATACCAACGGCAGAATGCTCAAGTCATCGCCGAGTTTTCTGTTTGCCGCCGCAGATCCCAACATATGTATACGGGTGGCGGATCTGGATATGGGGGAGGAGAACAAGCTGACGATCCGGATGAGGATCATCAGACTGCCCCAGGACATTGCGGAGGATATGGCGGGGGCAGTGAAAAAATTTTTTGAGAAAGGGCATGGGTATTGACACTGTGGGGTTGAAAAAGAACGTCCGACAGCACATCGAGAAGCTGCTGGATATGGATTACAGGAAAAGATTAAGGCGCTGTCAGATCAGTTATGAGGACTGGATCAAAGAGAAAGAAACGCAGGCGGAGGCGCCTGGCGGCGACAAGGATGTTTCACTGGTACTGCTTTCTTTCGGGGACGGCGACTGGGCCATGGATGCCAGGACGCGGATGAAAGATTTTTTTTCGAAGAATCCGCAGGTTCTGGTTGCTTATGGCGATGAGGACGTAAGCAGCGAAAAGGGCGGGTACGAAAACCCATGGCTGAAGCCCTGCTGGTCACCGGACTCTTATCTTTGCAGGGATTATCTGGGAAATGCCGTGGCGGTGCGCAAGGAATTATACGACAGGCTGAGCGAGGAGGAACGCACCGATGAAGGAAGCTGTCACGATGGTCTGGTCCAGATGGCAGGCGGGTTTGAGAAAGGATGTACGGCCATTGCTCATGTAAGCGGAATTTTCTTTCACCGGACAAAGGCCTGGCCTCTGCCGGGAGAGGGAAGACCGGGTCTGGAGGGAAAAGCGCCCGCAAAGAATGTGACTGTCGGCGAAACAGACGGGCGGGCGGAGACAGGAGAGGGGACAGACGAGGAGTGTGCGGCAGTTTCCGTGATTATCCCCTCCAAGGATAATGTACCCGTGCTGGTACGGTGCCTGGATACGCTGTGTCAGACCGTGCGCGGCGTGCCGTATGAGATTATTGTGGTGGACAATGGCAGCAGTAGATCCGCACAGGAGGCAGTGGCAGATAAACTGGAGCAGCTGAAGGATAACCCGGCATATCAGGAGTGTCTGAGAAAAGTCAGATATCTCTACAGGCCGATGGTGTTTAACTTTTCACGCATGTGCAATATAGGCGCGCAGGAGGCGGAAGGAAAATTTTTTCTGTTTTTGAACGATGACATAGAGGCGGTGGAAGAAGGCTGGCTGGAAGAGATGACAGAGATGGCTCAAAGGCCCTGGGTCGGCGCAGTGGGGCGTAAACTTCTGTATCCCGACGGAGAGCGGATACAGCATGCGGGAGTGACGAACATTACGCTGGGACCTGCGCACAAACTGCAGTGTCTGCAAAACGGCAGGACATATTATGACGGACGGGGAATGGGCGTCTGGGATATGCTGGCTGTCACCGGCGCCTGTCTGCTGCTTCGAAGAGAGGTGTTTTCGGAGGTCGGCGGTTTCTGTGAACAGCTGCAGGTAGCTTTCAATGACGTGGATCTGTGTTTTAACCTGTATGAGCAGGGATATCACAATGTGGTCATCAACAGCAGTTATCTGCTGCACCACGAGTCGCTGAGCCGGGGTTCTGACGAGACGGAGGAAAAGTTCAGGCGTTTTCTGGGCGAGTACCGCCTGTTGTTTGAGCGCCATCCGGAACTGAAGAGCCGGGATCCGTATTATCATCCGTGGCTGAACGCGGATGTGCTGGACCCGGCGATAAAGCCCGCATTTGAGGAGGGAATCGCCGTCAGCGACGTGAGAGATTATGAAGTCGTGGAAGACCTGGGAAGTTTCCGGGAGGACGACTGCCTTTTGTTTCGTATGGAGATTGCGGAGAGCAGAAGGCTGTATGGATATGCGGTGGTGCTTGGAAGCGACAATGCCTGTTTCGCAAAGCGCCTGTTGATTCAGTCCAAGGACAGGCCCGGTGAGATTTATGGGATATATTATACGGAGCAGTACCGCTCTGATCTGGAAAAGAATATGGAAGATCAGACTAATATTGCGATGTGCGGTTTCCGTGTGGAACTTGCCAGACCGCTGCCTCCGGGAAAATACCGGATGGGCGTACTGGCCAGGGATAAGATATCCGGCACGGTGCTGTTAAGCTGGAGTAACTACACGATCAGTGGAGAGAAAATACCGGATGCGGACGGCGGGGAACGCGGGGGTTGCAATGGATTATAGAGAGGCCTATGAAAAGGAACATGTGAAGAATGCGGATCTGACAGGAAGAATCGCCGATCTGGAAGCAAAAAACGAGGAACTGGAGTACAAGCTGAGCAGGATCAAAAACAATCCTCTCTGGAAAGCCTCCAAACCGGCCAGAAGCGTCATGCATTACTGTATCCGGCAAAAAACACGCCTGACAAACTGCGGAGGGCCGCGGGGCATTCTGGCAAAACTGGACTACAAAAAAAGAGAAAAAAGAGCGATGAGGCAGTTTGGCACGGACAGTTTTCCGGATGAACAGACGGTGCGGATGCAGCGGGAGGAAGTGTTTGCCAGAATGATCAGGTTCAGCATTCTGGTGCCGCTTTATAATACGCCGCCGGAGTTTCTGAGAGAAATGATAGATTCGGTGCTGAATCAGACCTACACGAACTGGGAACTGTGCCTGGCGGACGGTTCCGACGCCTCCCATGGGCAGGTGGGGGAAATCTGCCGCGCGTATGCGGAGAAAGACGGGCGCATTCTCTATCAAAAGCTGGAAAGAAATGAGAAGATCGCCGGGAACACAAACGAATGCCTCAAAATGTCCACCGGAGAATACATCGGTCTGTTCGATCACGACGATATTCTGCATCCCTGTGCGCTCTATGAATATGTCAAAGCCATCAACGAGCAGGACGCGGACTATCTGTACTGTGACGAGACGACCTTTAAGGGCAGCGATATCAATAAAATGCTCACCATGCATTTTAAGCCGGATTACGCGCCGGATAATCTGCGGGCAAACAATTATATCTGCCATTTCAGCGTTTTTTCCAGAAAACTGCTGGAGGGAACGGAACTGTTCCGAACGAAATTTGACGGCAGTCAGGACCATGATATGATCCTGCGTCTGACAGACAGGGCGCAGAAAGTGGTGCACATTCCCAAACTGTTGTATTATTGGCGCAGCCATGCGGGGAGCGTGGCGTCAGGCATTGAGGCGAAGCCCTATGCCATAGACGGCGCACGGGGAGCGGTGGCGGATCATCTGCGCACACATGGGTTTGAAAATTTCAAAATAGAGAGCACAAAAGCTTTTGCAACGATTTTCCGCATCCGCTATCAGATCATCGGAAGTCCGAAAATCACCGTCGTGATCGCCAACAGAGATCATGCGGAGGATCTGCGCAGATGTGTGGAATCCATTCTGGAAAAGACCACCTATGAGAACTATGACGTTGTGATCGTGGAGAATAACAGTTCCACAGAGGAGATTTTTGATCTGTACCGGCAGCTTCAGGAGAGGGGCGGAGGCAGAGTCAGAACGGTCACCTTTGAGGGAGAGTTTAATTATTCCGCGGTGAATAACCTGGGCGTCAGCCATGCGGACGGGGAATATGTGCTTCTGTTGAACAATGATACACAGGTCATAACGGTCAATTGGATGGAGGAAATGCTGATGTATGCCCAGCGGCCGGACGTCGGGGCCGTGGGAGCAAAACTGTACTACGGAGACAGAACCATCCAGCACGCGGGCGTGGTCATCGGCCTTGGGGCGCACAGAACCGCAGGCCATGTACATTATAAACAGCCCAGGCAGAATCTGGGATACATGGGCAGGCTCTGCTATGCCCAGAATATGACAGCGGTGACGGGAGCCTGTCTGATGGTAAAAAAGAGCCTTTTCGAACAGGTGGGAGGGCTGGATGAGACCTTTGCCATCTCCCTGAACGATGTGGATTTCTGTCTGAAACTGCGGCAGGAGGGGTATCTGAATGTTTTCACGCCGTTTGCGGAACTGTATCACTATGAGTCCGTTTCCAGGGGACTTGACGACCGCGGACAGAAAGCGGAGCGCTATGACCGGGAGGCCGGACGGTTCAGGGAAAAGTGGAAAAAACAGCTGGAACAGGGAGATCCGTATTTCAACCCCAACTTTTCACTGGACAGGAGTGATTTTTCTTTAAAAATATAGAAATATCTGGTATACTGTTTTTATGATGCATTGTTTAGAGGAAAGGCAGGGTAATTATTATGGGTTATATGGAGCAGTATCATTTCTGGCTGGAGAATGATTATTTTGATCAGGATACCAAGAATGAACTTCTGGCGATCAGGAATAACGAGAAAGAAATCGAGGACCGCTTTTACAAGGATCTGGAATTCGGAACTGGGGGACTGCGCGGCGTGATCGGAGCCGGAACCAATCGGATGAATTATTATACCGTGCGCAAGGCCACGCAGGGTCTTGCCAATTATATACTGAAACAGGGCGGTAAGGACAAGGGGGTTGCCATCGCCTACGATTCCAGGCGCATGTCCCCGGAGTTTGCGGATACCGCGGCGCTGTGCCTTGCGGCCAACGGGATCAAGGCTTATGTGTTCGACGCCCTGCGGCCTACGCCGGAACTGTCCTTTGCCCTGCGCACACTGGGCTGTATCTCCGGTATCGTGGTGACGGCCAGCCACAATCCGCCTGAGTACAACGGCTACAAGGTGTATTGGGAGGACGGCGCGCAGGTGACCGCGCCAAAGGACAAAGAGATCATTGCCGAAGTAAACGCCATCACGGATTACAACACGGTCAGAACCATGGACAAGGAGGAAGCCACAGCGGCCGGACTCTACCAGGTGATCGGGGCCGAGATTGACGATATGTACATGGCGGAACTGAAGAAGCAGATTATCCACCCGGAGATTATCGCCGAGGTGGCAAACGATATCAAGATTGTGTATACGCCGCTGTGCGGAACGGGAAATGTACCGGCCAGGCGCGTGCTTGCCGAACTGGGCTTTAAAAACGTATATGTGGTGCCCGAGCAGGAGAAGCCGGATCCCGATTTTACCACGCTGGAATACCCCAATCCGGAGGATCCCAAGGCGTTTACCTACGCGCTTCGTCTGGCAAAGGAGAAGGACGCGGATATTGTTCTGGCCACGGACCCGGATGCGGACCGTCTGGGCGTTTATGCCAAAGACAGCGCCACGGGAGAATATGTATCCTTTACCGGAAATATGTCGGGCATGCTGATCGCGGAATACATTCTGCGGGAGAGGACAAAGACGGGAACCATGCCGGAAGATCCTGCGCTGGTGACTACCATCGTGACCACCAATATGGCGGATGCCATCACCAGAGCGTACGGAGTGAAAATGATCGAGGTGCTGACGGGCTTTAAGTTTATCGGCGAACAGATCAAGTTTTTTGAGCAGACAGGCAGTAATCATTATGTGTTCGGCCTGGAGGAGAGTTACGGCTGTCTGGCGGGAACCCATGCCCGTGACAAGGATGCCATTGTGGCGGTGATGTGCCTGTGCGAGGTGGCGGCCTACTGCAAGAAGAACGGTATGACGCTGTGGGATATGATGCTGGAGATGTACGAGAAATACGGTTATTATAAAGAGACACAGTACACGATCACCCTGAAAGGTGTGGACGGGTCCAGACAGATTGCCGAGATCATGGATAAGCTGCGCAGCAATCCGCCCAAGTCATTTGGGGATCTGCAGGTACTGCGCTTCAGGGACTACCAGAACGATAAAGTAGTGGACATGGTCACAGGAAAAGAGGGGACGACGGGTCTGCCGAAATCCAATGTGCTGTATTTTGAACTGCCGGATAACTTCTGGTGCTGCGCACGTCCCTCCGGAACCGAGCCCAAGATCAAATTTTATATGGGCGTCAAGGGAAACAGCCTGGAGGATGCGCAGAAGAAAGTGGAGAAGCTGACGGAAGATTTAAAAGCAGTGTTGTAAGACATGAGCAGAATCAGTATCGCCAATCTGAAAAAAACTTTTTATTATCTGAAAAGGAACGGGCTGCGGGACACCTGTCTCGCAGCCCTGGAACGTTTACGGCAAAATGAGTATGCGGACTGGAAATACGAGGAACTGTCGGAGGAAGATGCCGCCTCGCAGCGCGGGAGAAAGTGGGAGCGGAAGATCAAGTTCAGTATTCTGGTGCCGGCATACCGGACGCCGGAGGCGTTTTTGCGGGCGATGACAGAGTCGGTTCTCGGGCAGACTTATGACTGCTTTGAACTGATCATTGCGGACGCCAGCGGCGATGACAGCGTGGAGAAAGTGATAAGCACTTATACGGATGAGCGGATCGTCTATCTGCGGCTTTCGGAAAACGGAGGCATATCCGCCAACACCAATGCGGCGCTGCATGCGGCATCAGGGGAGTATATCGGGCTTTTGGATCACGACGATCTGTTGACCGAAGACGCACTCTATGAAGCGGCCCTGCGGATCGAACATGCGGAGAGGGAAGGATGGACGCCGGGGCTGCTCTACTCGGATGAGGATAAATGTGACGAGACGGGAACCATGTTTTATGAACCGCACCTGAAAGAAGAGTTTAATCTGGATCTGCTTTTGTCCAATAATTATATCTGCCACTTTATGATACTGGAGAGTTCTCTTATGCGAGAGGCCGGTTTCCGAAGCGCCTATGACGGCGCACAGGATTATGATCTGGCCCTGCAGTGCGTGCGGCGGATTCTGGAACAGGAGGTGCAGAAACAGACGGAGCAGGAGCGGCCGGAGCAGAAGAAGTCGGACTGGCAGAGGCGGATCGTCCATATCCCCAGAGTGCTGTATCACTGGCGCTGCCATCAGGGTTCCACAGCCGTCAACCCGCGCAGCAAAAGCTATGCCTATGAGGCGGGCGGCAGGGCGGTGCAGACATTTCTGGACGATCTGGGATGGCAGGGCAGCGTATCCCCGTCCGGGCATCTGGGTTTTTACAGGACGGAGTACGGCGACAGTGTGTTTGAGAGCAGGCCTGATCTGGGAGCCATGGGGGGACCGCTTTGGGGGAAGGGTAAGAAAATGACAGGCGGGATCTATGGGCCGGACGGAACCTGTCCCTACGAGGGGCTGAGGAAAGGCTTCAGCGGTTATATGCACAGAGCGGCCATGCAGCAGGATGCGTATGCGGTGGATATCAGGAACATGAGGCTTCGGCGGGAATTGTGGGAACTGTACGAACAGGTAAACAGAAACCGGGACGGAAAGAGGCAGCTGCGGGAAGAGGAATACCGCAGCAGGAGTCTGCGTCTTGCGGAAAAAATTCACGAGAAAGGCTATAGGATCCTGTGGGATCCGGGGTATGACAATGGCGGCGAAAGTAACAGCGATCATTCCAAATTTAAACGGTGTTAAGTATCTGCCAAAATGTCTGGACAGCCTGATTGATCAGATTCAGGATCTGGCCCAGATCATGGTGATAGACAACGGATCTACGGACAGCAGCGTAAACATCATGAAAAGCCGCTATCCGCATATCCGTCTTGTGCAGATGGGAGAAAACACCGGTTTCTGCCATGCGGTAAATGTGGGGATTCGAATGGCGGAGACCCCCTATGTCATTTTACTGAACAATGACACGGAGGTAAAGCCGGGCTTTGCCAGAGCCCTGGTTGAGGTTATGGAACGTCCGGGAAACGAGGATGTATTTTCCGTCAGCGCCCGGATGCTGGATATGTGGCAGCCGGAATTGATGGACGGCGCAGGGGACAGATTCAGCGCCCTGGGGTGGGCATTCGCCCGGGGAAAGGGACAGAAGGCGGAAAAGTATGACAAGCCGGCGGAAATCTTTTCGGCCTGCGGCGGCGCGGCCATATACCGCAGACAGGTTTTCGCAAAAATCGGACTTTTTGACGAACTGCATTTTGCCTATCTGGAGGACGTCGAT
>JAAVAG010000016.1 GCA_014804185.1 Lachnospiraceae bacterium | reverse complement strand
TTCGTTGAGCAGAGCGCGGTCATGGCTGACAATCACCACGGTGTCCAGCGCCGCAAGCTTGCGCTTCAGGACAGCGATCCCCTTGCGGTCCAGATTCGACGTGGGTTCGTCCAGAAAAACCACCGGCTTATCACCGGAAAACATCTGTGCCAACCGGATCCGGGTCTCCTCTCCGCCGCTGACTGACTGCTCCCAGATCTTGTCCTGCACTCGCATATCACTGACTTCCTTTCCGCTCAGTTCCCAGAAGCCCTCATCCGCAAAGCGCTCTTCCCCTTCCTCAGCAAACTGCCGGAAAAAGGCGGCGTCTCCATCCACTTTCACATTTCCGCGTGTTGGCCTGAGTTCACCTGCCAGCACACGCAGCAGTGTGGTCTTGCCTGCGCCGTTTAAGCCTACCAGCCCGACTTTCTCCCCCTCATAAACTGTCAGCCTGTCAAAGCGGAAGAGTTCCCGCTCTCCGAATTCCATTTCTACCTTTTCCGCAAGAATCAGTTGTCTTGATTGCATAAAAAATCCCTCCAATCTAAAATGTAAAAGGAGAGATTAAGACAGTTCTCATTGTTTCCACGCAAAAAAAGCCAGTCCCATCTACTATCCGATATCTCTCCGATGAGCGCAGAAATCTCCCTCTGCGCGCTTACAGCATCATGTGCCGACACATCAGTTAAAAGCTATCGAATAATAATCATCAGGGTACCTCCTTTTCCCCGCCGCAGGCAGTAAATCTTTATTTCTTTCTTTTCAGCCATCCCGCCGGGATCTCCTGCAAAGGCGCGGCAGTTTTCTGTAATTCTCCGAAACTGCTGAATGCCGCTGCCAGATTCTCATCCATTCGTCCCTCTTTATTGGGTGAGATATTCAGCATCAGATTGACGTTGACTGCATTACATTTCTTCAAAAGTCCGGCCGCCCACTCGGCAGACGCCGTCTTTGTCTCAGGATCCTCCTCCCGCCAGAACCAGGTACCGGTAAATTTCTGACAGAGAACACCCGGTCCCTCGAAACCCGCTGTTATCTCCTGTCCGGCGCCGTTTTCAAAAAATACGATATCCGTATTTTCGATTCCCTCCGTGCAGCCGATATTGGCCAGAAGACAGTTTGGCTGGAGCAACTTGACCAGTCCGTCGATCTCTTCAAAAGGCAGCATGTCATAGGACGGCCCTCCCCAGGGAGCATTCCATCCGTCCACGATAAGAAACGGAATCTCGCCGTAATGGGTGAGCAGTTCCGTTATCTGCCCCTTTATCATTTCTTTCTGCTTCTCTGTGCAGGACCGGCGGCCGATCCCTGCCGTCAGATCCAGAATGGAAAAATAAAGTCCTGCCGCAATTCCGGCCTCCCGGAATGCTTTCAGATATGCCGCCACCACATCCGTCTTATTGGTTCCGTTTTTCACGCTGTGCTCCGAATACGCCGTGGGCCACAGCGCAAATCCCTCATGATGCTTGGCGGTCAGCGCCGCAAAACGGCATCCGCTGCTCCTGGCAGCGGCAGCCCATTGCGCGCAGTCCGGATTTTGCGGATTCCAGTCCTTTTCCGCAAAGGGATAGAGTCTCGGACTTTTGCCGTTTTCATGATCAAACTCCCAGTCTTTTATCTCTCCGGTATGAAACTGCATTGTCGCGCTGTTAAAATGAATAAATGTACCCAGCCTCAAATTGATAAATTCTTTTTGCAGATTTTCCAGAGTACGCATATACTTTTGCCTCCCGTTATAAAATGTAATTTTCTCAGACAGCCTCGCTCCCTGCCACTTTGACCGTTCCCAGACACACAGCGGCAGGTCCTTCAAAGTCCTCTTCCGTCTGCATTTCTCTGGAAAACATCAGATGCTTCTGCGCCTCCAAAATCGTTCCGTTGATGGAACCGCCCGTAACCGGAATCTTCCGCTCTCCGTCATAGAGAAACGCCAGCCGGATCTCTCCGCCAAAATGTCCGCTGTAGCTGTCCATCTGAAAATCGGAAAAATTCACAACCTCCAGATAAGGATCGCGCTTCATTTCCTCCAGAGATACGCTCCCCTCCGGCGCCCTGCATCCCCGATACTCTCCCGTCGGCTCCAGACTCAGGTAGTATGCAAAACGGTTGCCTCCATGGATCAACTGAAGCTTTCCGTCCCGGATCAATTCCCGGTCTTTCATAGGAATTCCCTCGCCGCTGTAGGGCACAGTGGCTTTCAGGGTCAGATTGATCCGCTCTCCCTGCACTTCTTCTCCCTGCACATCGCATCCGGTTTGGAAAGTGGAGTACTTCGGATAAATCATTCCGGAAGCGGAGCGGTTGATGTAATAGTTAAAAATCTGCTTCACATAAGAACCGGAGAGGATCACACGATATTCCCCTGCAGGCGGCGCCGATACCGCACAGGCTCTGGCCCGGGTCATTTCCAGCGTTTCTCTTACTTTCTTTTGCAGCGCCTGGGTATTCATATCCTCATACGCGAAATGCTGATAGGTCTCCACATCCTGCCCGGCCGTGCACTGCGCCACAAATTCCCCGTTTACCCGGCTTTTCACATAACTTACATCCACGCCCCGGGAATTCAGGATACGGCAGGTTGTCCTGCCGGCAAAAATCTCCGCGGAATTTAAAAACACATCTTCCTGTGTATCCTCCGCAAACATCGCCCGGGCATAACACTGCGCCAGTTCCGAAAGCGATTGCTCTGACGGGGGATTCTCCTGCAGGCCCTTTGCTTTCTTCTCCGCATCCGGCGCTTCCTGTGCTCCCTGATACAGTTCATAATATTTATTTTTTACAAATCCCGCTGCATACAGAGCGTCTCTCAGCATCTCTTCCATCTGCTTTACCGTAAAGCTGTCCTGCAGCTGCACCGTTGCCGACCCCAGCATGCGTCCCTCGCCCTCTCCAAACTGCCTGTATACCGTCACGGACGCCTGATGCACCTCTTTCAGGCGTTTCATGTCAAGGGATCTGCGGATAAAGAAAAGTTCCGCCGACTCCTCTTTCGTCTCAGTGATCTGATAAATTTGCGCTCCGCACGCTTTCAGTGCGGATAATATCTTCTCTGTCATCTCTGCCTCATTTCCGTACCGCCCAATATCAATCTGGCGGTCTTTGTTTCTTTTTGTCTGTGCTGCTTCTGCGCGAACGTGATCCGGTTTCCATTATCCAAGACGTATTCTGGCCTTGATATACGGACCTCCGTCAGACACTTTCACCCATTCCTTGTATCCCTTGCCGCACATGCCGCCACCGCCGAGTTCCACTTTCTCCGAAACCATACTGATAGACTTCAGCAGATCAGGCACATATCCCGTGAGCACCACAGGCGAGAAAATCCGCCCGGTAAGTTTCCCGTCCCGGATCTCCCTGGCTATGCTGACCATACACTGGATTCCCCAGTTTTTCGGGTCCTCCATGCCGCTGGACGGCTCTTCCAGCAAAAATCCATAGGGGATGGAGGCGATCATATCCTCCACTTTATCGCTGCCGCCCTCAAAAAAAGTATTGGTCATCCTGGTATAGGCTTTGCGCTGATAACTCTCCCTCCTGCCGTTGCCGGTAGGAGCCGTTCCAAGGTACATGGCGGACTGGGCATCGCTGATCCCCGCTTTCAGGATACCGTGGTCAATCACCACCGTATCTTTCGCCGGCACGCCCTCGTCGTCAAAGAAATAGGATGCCACTTCCCTGGCGGCCGCCCCGCCGTCATGCATGGTGACCAGTTCGGAGGCAACCTGTCTGTCGATAAACTTTCTGGCCTGCGCCCTGTCTTTCACAAACATATCCATCTCCACACCATGCCCGAACGCCTCATGCACGATCATGCCTGTCACCTCCGGCGCGCAGACACATGTGTACTCTCCCGGTGTAATGGGCTGACTATCCAAAAGTTCCAGCGCCACCCTGGCCGTGTCGCACACACCGTCTTTCATTCTGGACAGGACCTCCGCGCCGCCCAGATTGGAAAAACTCCGGTAACTGCGCTTGATCTCCTCCCCCCTGGAAGCCATCACGCTGAAGCCCCCTGCCATCCACATCACGTTCTGCTCCATCGTGCGGTTTCTCGAGAGAAAAAGCTTGCTGTATTTCTGGTAATTGACAAAAACGCCGCAGTCCAGCACTTTCTCACTGTAAGCCCTGCCTGTCTCGCTGATCTCGGTCAGTTCCCGCAGAATCGCTTCGTCGCCATATTCCTGCGGATCGATCTCATACTCCGTACTGCCCGTAAAATCCATCGGCTCATCCTCCAGCATGGCATAAACGCTTCTGGAGACTCCCTCCGGAAGCTGCTCTGCCATGGGGATCAGTCCCTCTCTGATCTTCAGGGCAATCCCCTCTATATGCTCCTGCGAAATCTCGTTAAAGGAATACTCCCCATAGCCGGAACCGTCATAGACTTTCACCACAAATCCTCTGCCTGACATCATACCGGTCATACCGACGGATGTAACCGTCCTGGATACGGAATACTGCCGGGCCACAGAATCCGTCGCCAGAATGGATACATACGGGTATTCCTCCAGCAGCCGGTCCCTCAGGCTGAGCAGCACCGGTTTTATCTCACTGAGATACGCACTTGATTTTACTTTCATTTCTTTCCTCCTGTCTGACATTTCATGGCCTGTTTCTTCCAGTATAACAAATAGCGGGCCGCACTACAACAAAGACATTTGCAATTCATAAGAATTCGCCCATGCCAGGCAAACAAAAAGAAGCCCCTCACGATGTATTCTGCCGTGAAAGGCTTCCCCTGTCATCTATTATGCCTTTTTATTTTTCTTTCCGTGCAGAGCCGCAAAGCATCCGATGCCCGCAATCAAAACGGCCGCTGCCGCAATGCCGATGACCAGTCCTGTGTTGCTGCTCTCTTCTCCCGACACGGCAGTTGCAGACACAGACGCCTGCGCACTCTCACGCACCAGCACCATGGCGGAAACCGGGCTTACCGTGACACTTCCGTCTGTCACGGTATCCAGCACCGTGACTCCGGCTCTCTCTCCGTTCACATATACGTTCCAGCTTCCCTCCGGGAGAGCCACTGTTGTCTCCGCTACATTGGCGTTAAATACGATAAATATTTCATCCGCCGTCTCGCCGTCCATACCGCCCTGTATGTCAAAGGCAAGTACGTTGGCATCCAGTCCTTCCACCCGGCTGACAGCGGAGGCAACCTCCCCGGCTGTGCCAAGACGAAGCGCCCCATGGGCTTTGCGGAAAGCAATCAATCCCTGATAATACGCATAGACATCCGCATAGACTTCATTTTCCAGATCCGTCCACTTCAGACTGTTGACCTCATCCGTGGCATTGTAGCTGTTGGAGTTAAAGGAACCGTCCTCATTCACCTTTGTGCGCAGCATCTCCTCGCCCGCCTGCATAAAAGGTACCCCCTGGGCCGTCATATATACTGCGGCGGCAAGCTTGTTCATCTTCACAAGTTCCTCCTGCCCGGCTTCCGGCCTCGCTGTCTGCAGATGATCGTACAATGTCAGATTGTCATGGCAGGATGCATAGTTCACCGTCTGGGACGGCGCAGGACACCAGGTGTCCGCCCCCAGAAAACAGCGGGCAATGATCTCCTCCATACCGGTCTTGCCGGATGCGTATCCCGGATCCGTATCGTCGAACACGCTCCCTTTCAGCCCGTCGCGGATCGTATCGTTAAAGTAGGCAAACCCCGGCGTCTCTTTCGCGTTCTGCTGCGTCGCCATGGTATAGCCTTCCTTGGTCATCGAAGTGGACATGGTCCAGCCCTCTCCGTAAAAAATCACATCCGGATGATCCTTGTGCACCTGCTCTATGATCTCGTTAACCGTCTCGGTATCCAGAAGTCCCACAAGATCGAAGCGAAATCCGTCGATATGATACTCATCCGCCCAATAGCAGACGGAATCCACAATATACTTCTTTACCATCGCCCGCTCGGACGCCGTGTCGTTTCCGCAGCCGGAACCGTTGGAATAGATGCCCTCGTCGTCAATACGGGAGAAATATCCCGGCACAAGCTTATTGAAGCAGAAAGACGAGGAATCCTGCACATGATTGTAGACCACATCCATAACTACGCTGATTCCGTTGTCATGGAGCACTTTCACCGTCTGTTTCAGTTCTTTTACACGGGCCTCTCCGTGATAGGGATCCGTGGAATAAGAACCCTCAGGTACATTGTAGTTGACCGGATCATATCCCCAGTTAAAAGGATTTCCCACTGTGAGAGTCTCCTCCACAGAGCCAAAATCATAGATCGGAAGCAGATGCAGATGAGTCACGCCCAGTTCTTTCATATGATCCAGACCGGTGGACACGCCGCCCGGGGTTTTGGTTCCCGTCTCCGTCAGTCCCAGGAATTTTCCCGCATTGACAATGCCGGAATCTTTGCCTGCGGACAGGTCGCGTACATGCAGTTCATAGATCACGGCGTCATTGATGCTCTCCCCGGCATGCGGATTCACGTCGCTGTCCCATCCCTCCGGATCCGTTCCGTCCAGATCGATAACCATGGCTCTTGTACCGCCAAGTCCCGTTGTTCTCGCATAGGGATCGCATACCTCAGACTTTGCCCCGTCAAGCACCACACAGTATGTGTAGTAAACACCGTTTAAATCTCCCTCTTTTTTTACCGTCCAGGTTCCGTTTACATCAGGCTTCATCTCAATCTCATCGATCACATCCCGCCCGGCGCTGTTGCCGGATTCATACAGCTTCACGCTGACAGACTCCGCCGTAGGAGCCCACACCCGGAAACTCGTAGATTCTTTGCTCCACACCGCTCCCAGATCGTCCCCTGTGTATGTAAACTCCGCCTCAAACTCCGGGGTGGAATACACACTCGGAATCTTGACGGCATATTCGGAGCCGTCGTATATGATGGTATATTTTTGGAACGCGTCCAGCAGTGCGTCCAGCGTCACAGTATAGGTATAATCACTTCCCGCCGTCACACCGGTAATTCCGATCTCCCCTTCCTTTCCCATAACGGAAAAGGCGCTGCCCGGATCCGATTCAATCTCGCCCGTCATGGTCACCGTCAGGGTGCCGTCATTGTTATAGACAGCCGTTTTCAGCCTGGTTCCGATGACGGCGTCGTCACCGTACTCTTTGTCAAAGCCCTCCACACCGGATTCCACATAGACATGCACGGTACCCGATATCATCTCCGAGATATCAATAAACTGATCCCCGTCAAAGTCCTTTGTCCAGTCCTCCGTGCGGACAATAAAGCCCACGCTGGTGACTCCGGGCGTAATCACTTTCGTCGCCACCATCTCGCCGTCTTCCTCCGCAAAAGGAAAACCGCCGCCTTCTCCGCCGATTTCCCAGAGCCAGACATCCCAGCCGTCATAATTGCCGTCCTCTCTGTGATAATGCAGCTTCAGCGTCAATGGCTCTTCCGCGCTCACGGGCACCGCGTCCGCAAATACCGCCAGCACAGACGCCATCATCAGCAGCGCCGCCAGAAAGAATGCCCCTGCCTTTTTTTTCATCCTCATTTCCACTTCCTCCATTTGCGAAACTTTTCGAAACTATTTATTGAAATAATACCACATTTTCTGGTAAATGTAAAGTAATAACAGTGTTTGATTATCATCATAATATTTTCGTTCTTTTTCGTTATCAGTCAAAAAAAACAGCGTGCCGCCCACCGCTGCACGCTGTAAAATTTTATTATATAAAACACACTTTTGGAGACATCAGAGAATTCTTCTCACCGACAAAATCTTTTTATAGGTTGCCTTGCTGACTTTAATGCCAGCCTTGGGAGAACTGGCATGCACCACGTATCCGCCTCCCACGTAGAGCGCCACGTGTCCGCTGTAGCAGACCAGATCTC
>JAAVAG010000015.1 GCA_014804185.1 Lachnospiraceae bacterium | reverse complement strand
TATCATTCAGCACATTTGCCTCATATTCCTGCCCGTTTACGGTAACGCTTTGCATGGCAAGCTCATAAGTTTCCCGGATCGGGGAATACCAGTTTATCACCCGTTCAATCTCATCCATAGGAACCTCCCTGTTAAAGGGCTGCACTCCCAGATCATGGTCCGCTACGCTGAAAGCATTCATGAGCCCCTCGCCGACCGGCCCCAGCCAGCTTCCCATACGACCAACCACGGACAAAAATATCGTCAGTACAAAGGCAACAAGGCACAATGCAACATAATTCCAGCGGCGGCTCTGTATCTCCCGCACGGCAATATCCCACTCCAGAGAGGCTTTCCGCAGTTTGGAAGCGACCGCTCCTCCCACACTCTCCTGAAAGGTCTGTACTGGCGCTATCTTCAGGATTCGCCTCGTCCGCAGCTTTAAAAACATGGCAAACAGCAGAAAAAACACCCCAAATAAAAGAACAATGGGTACAATTGGCAGCCTGACCGCAACCAGCATTCCGGTAGAAGACACCAGCCCCTGCGCCAGAATCCGGGCTATCATTCCTGAACAAAAAAGCCCTGTGATAAGTCCTGCCAGCGTAACGCCGCCATAGGCTGTCAGATAGGTGCTTTGGATTCGTTTCCCGGATACCCCTATGGTTTTCAATGCTGCCATATCCTTTTTATCCTGCCCAATCAAAGCTGAAAGACTGTGACCGGTTACAATCAGGCAGATAGCTGCCAGCACCGCTGAAAAAGCGATCAGAAAACCGCACAGGATATTCTGCAAAAGAAGCATATAGCTTAAAATGGATTCCCGCCTGTAGGAAAATTCGGTATAGAGCGAAATATCCGTATTTTCATGTATTCCTGCGTTAAATTCCACTGCCGTGAGCGCACTGTCCTCTCTCTGAAAAACATGCACCATCGCCCCATTTCTGCCAAGCACATCCGTCTCTTTCGCATTGCGGAGAATGGCCTGCATCTTTTCGTAGTCGGAAGCATTTATAAGAAAGCTTTTCATATCAATCATGGAACTTCCCATAAATCCATCGGCAAAATATCCTGCCACGGTCAGGCTGACAATGCCCTCTCTCCTTGACAGTTCAAATTGGATCGTATCCCCGATTGTTACATCAAAACCTGACTGCATCGCCGGGGAAATATACACGGTTCCTTCCGCTATCTCCGGCGCTGCTGCCTGTGTGCCGTCAGCGTTCAGGAAGCGGTAATCCACCATACCGTCATAAACAATCAATTGTCCCTCGTTATCGGAATATCCTCCGTTTATTTCATACCCTGAAAAAATAAGCGGCTGCGCATATGCCTCTTCCACATCCGGCAGGGCTTTTATCTGCTCTGCCAGAGAAACTTCATCTCCATTTACCCAAATGGTCAGTTCCCCGAATCCAAGACGTTCCATTTCCCCTTTCACGTGAATCTTGCCGCTGATAAACAAAGTGAGGGAAGAAAAAATACAGGCTGAGAAAATCCATACCAACAGGAAAATTCCAATGATACTGCCCTTTTGTCGTTTTACTGCTGCCAGAAGCAGCATTTTTCTCATCTCCATACTTACCACCTGAAACCTTCCAGCCAATGCGTAAGCCGGTTTTCTCTGGCTTCGTCCCTGCCCTGGTATGGTGCAAGCTGCAGTTCCCCTGTAATCGCGCCATCCTCCAGATAGAGGATTCTGCTGCCTCTGAGAGCCGCTTCTCTGTCATGAGTCACCAGCAATACCGTCTGCCCTTCATCGTAAGCCGCCGTCAGAAGATTTAATAGCTCCACGGTATTTGCTCTGTTCAGTGCCCCTGTGGGTTCATCGGCAAAAAGCACCGCCGGACTGCCCATGAGAGCCCTTGCCACTGCCGCCCGCTGTGCCTCTCCGCCGGATACCTGGGAGGGCAGTCTTTTCGCAGCTTTGGAGAGTCCCATCCTGTCTATCAGTTCGGCAGTCCTCTCCCTGACCTCCTGTTCCGACATAAAAGGGCAGACAAGCCCCGCTATACGGATATTTTCTTCCAGCGTCAGGTTGCTGACCAAATGCGCCCGCTGAAAGACAAAGCCAAATTCACCTGCCCTTAAGGTTTCCAGTTCTTTTTCAGAAGCTTTTGTGATTTCTCTTTCCCGGTAAAAAATTCTTCCTTCCGTCAAACGATCCATACCGCTAAGCACATACAGCAGGGTGGATTTTCCGGAACCGGAAGACCCCATAATCACTGTAAAATCTCCTGCATACAATTCCATGCTGATTCCCTGCAGGACAACATTGTTCCCATAACTTTTTGTGATTTCTTTTCCTGATAAAATTACATTTTTGTTTCCCATAAGCTTTCTCCAACTTCCTCCATAGCCAAATATTACATTTCCCTTGTAAAATAGCAAATAGTTATATATTATGTAATTGTATAAATTTCAGGAATGTTTGTGGCGTCATACTATAAATACGAACCCCGGGAGCATATCAAATGATTGAAACGAGATTACTTCAATATTTTCTGGCTGTTGCCGAAGAGCAAAGTATTACAAAAGCCGCAGATTATCTGCATATTACCCAGCCAACCCTTTCCAAGCAGATGATGGATCTGGAAGCAATTCTTGGAAAGCAGCTGCTGATTCGCGGTAAAAAGAAGATAACTCTGACAGAAGACGGCGCCTATCTGCGCGGAAAGGCAAAGGAAATTATTTCTCTGATCGAAAAAACGGAAAATTCTTTTCATGAAGGCGAGCACACTATAACCGGAGATGTCTATATCGGATGCGGCGAGTTTAGGAGCACTTATACAATCATGAAAATCATCTGCGCTGTCCGAAAAGAAAATCCGGGGATTCACTTTCACTTTTTCAGCGGCAATGCGGATCTCGTCATAGAAAGACTGGACAAAGGGCTGTTGGATATCGGCATCCTGCTGGAACCGGAGATCAGTTCCAGATACGATTATCAAAAACTGCCTCTCTGTGAAACCTGGGGCGTACTCATGCGCAAAGATTCGCCGCTTGCTGCCCGGGAATCCATTTCTGCCGGGGATCTTTCAGGCCTGCCGCTGATTGTCCCCAATCAAACCTTTAACAGTAACCGGGCCAATGTCTTTTTTGAAGAAAATAAGCTTTCTTCCCCAATCATTGCCAGCTATAACCTGATTTACAATGCCGGACTCATGGTAGAAGCCGGAATGGGATATGCCCTGTGTATCGGCGGACTGATTAACACAACAGGAGACAGCCCTTTAACATTCCGTCCCCTTGCATCCACGTTTCACCCCAGCATATACCTTTTTACCAAAAAATACCAGACCTTCTCCAAAGCCACAAAACTGTTCCTTACACGGTTTCAGGAAGAAATGTTTCACCATAAATCATAAAAGGCACTCATTCAGATAATGTGATCGTTACATCACCATTGCCGAGCAGCTGCGCCATTTCCTCCGCGGACGTGTCCGTTATCCTGCCCAGCCTTGTGTATGCCCATGAATTCGAACCGTAGAACAGCACAATCTGGCTGCCGGAATATAAGACAATATCTCCTGCGCCTGTAGTGATCTGCACATCATTTCTGGGGATATCTGTTCCCAATGCCCCAACCTGCTCAAATCCTCCGTACATGGACATCTGGATCGACAGAGGCTGTTCTTTGACAAGTTCCCTCAACGCTTCAACAGATTCATTTTCTTCCCACCTGACAGGAAGTTCCTTTTCGCCGATAAACAGCCGTAATGTCCCCTCAGTTTCGCTTTTTGACATATCGCTTTCCTCCTCTGCTTTGGATATTTGAAAAATATAGGCGTCTTCGTAGTTTTCCCTGTGGTAATAAGCTGCAGTCAGGGTAGACTGGTCAAACACAATACTCCACTCCGTAGATTCAAACTCTCCAAAATTGTCTTTGCTGACACTGTCAAGGGCATCTCTTACCTGAGTGTGCGTCATCGTCTGATTTTCCGTCAGAATCTCTGTCAGAATCTCAAACCGTGTATGAGACTGCTGTGTACCGATTCCCTGCTTATAGCCCTCCGCCAGATAAAAGTTTGTTAATACCGGTGTTGGAATCACAATCATTTCATTGTCGATATATTCTACCGCAACACTGTTTCCGGAACTGTCCGCGATCGCAAAGTGAACCATATAGTTCATAGAGGCGTGAAGGTCATACTGCTCCAGCAGGTCCAACGCCTCTTCTACCGTGGCAGCCCGATCCAGCATGCATCGAACGGCTGTGGTCGTTGTAATATCCGTCTTTTCCGTATTCTGCCCAATCGACGCCCCATCCTGGATCATATTGGCGGAAACACACAGCCCTTTTTCATTCATCCCATCAAGCGGAGCATAAAGTGCGGCAACCGTCAACATATCATCCGGTAAAAAGCCCGAAGCAGAACCGGCCCCCTGGCGGATAAAGTCAAGATTTACCGTGGAAACGGACGCGTAACCAGTATCCGGGTACGTCGTAACCACTAATGCATCGCAAGTCTGCCAATCAAAATTACGTCCAAACAAATACCCGCCCTCTGCACTTTCCACTGAAAGGGTGCTGCATCCAAAAAATCCTGTGTCCATTATCACGTTTTTCGCTTCTGGAAAAAACTCCTTTCTCAAAAACTCCAAAACCGCCTGGTCAGAATCCGCCCCGCCCTGTTCCAGAAAACGATCAAACCCATAGTCACCCTCATACCATACAGCTGAGAAGCCACTCTCAAGTTCCTGTATTTCCGAAGAAATTGACACAAAAAGAAGAGATGTTTCGGACTCTGCCGCCGTCTCTTCTTTCTCCACAGCAGGTATCTCGTTCCTCCCCGCATCAGAAGATGTATTTCCACACCCCGAAAATGTCAGCAAAAAAATGAATATAACCGTCAAAATATTTTTCTTATTCATGGAATATGTCCTCCACCCATCCGCAAAGAAATCAAAATTGCACCGTCTCTCTTCAATTTAACGGAAAAACATACAAATAGCAAATATCTATGTTGAATGATAGTGCATAGATCTCAGCAATGATAGGGCTGTCTGAAACAACGGATGTCACGCTCTGCGTGCCATCCTTATGTTTAATAAAAAAACAGCCGTTAAAGAAAGGAATGTCCTTAACGGCTGCATGGCATGATACCTAATTCACACTATTTCAAGTAATTCACTCCCAGGATAACCACACCCAGAACAGCGAGCACAACGCCGGTCGCACGATTTAATGTCACCGCGCTGGCTTTATTTGCGAATTTGGCGGCAATCCTCGCCCAGAGCAGTGTGGATGCCACACAGAACAACAGACACCATACATCCGGCATGCCGCCAATGGCAAAATGACTGACCGCACCTGTAAAAGCTGTAAATGCCATGATGAACACGCTAGTTCCAACGGCGGTCTTTAGTTCATATCCTAACAGGCTGGTTAAGAGCAGGAGCATCATCATTCCGCCGCCGGCGCCCACAAAACCACAGATAAACCCGACGACTGTTCCGCTGGCAATCGACTGTATAATGCGCTTTCTGCCGCTGACTGCCTGCATGGATTCCTTTGTTGTCATAACAGGCTTTACGATAAATTTGATTCCGAGAAGCAGTGTCATAAATACGGAGAAACTGCCCATGGTGTTATCAGAAACATGGTTTGCAGCAAAACTCCCCACCAGTGTAAACACCAAAACGGTCGCCATCATTACAAGGCCATTGCGGATATCCAGATTTTTATTTTTCCCGTAAGTGTATGCGCTTACGGCGCTTGCAAGGACATCGCTTGCAAGGGCAATGCCGACTGCCTCATATGGCGAAAGTCCCAGAAAAGTAATCAGCATGGGACTGATTACGGCGGCGGCGCTCATCCCCGCAAATCCCGTTCCGAGTCCGGCTCCAATTCCCGCGATAAAACAGATGATAAATTTAAACATTATTCTGCCTCCTTCCCTTTCAGACAGGCATTGATATTGCGCAGGATACGTTCATTATGCTGCTTCATGCTGTCAATTTCCTCCTGTGAAAACCCATCCAGCATGACGGAAATAAACTCCTCCTGAGCGGCCTGTCCATCGTGGATGATATCCACAGCCCTTTCGCATATCCGCAGATGAGCAGTCTTACGGTTGCATTTCAAGTACTCTTTTCTGATATAACCACACTGCTCCAGAAGTTTTATGGAAGATGATACCTGGGATTTTGACAGATATCTGACCTCGATAATATCTGTTGCAGTGTCAAAACATGAGTTATTGGCTAAAAAGAGAAGGATATCCAGTTCCATCCGGGTAATGTTATGTTTTACGCAGACTCGTTCCACACATTTTGAATAAAGTGCCTTGATCGCATTTTGATGTTCCCATGGACTTAATGGAATCATTACTTTCTCCTTTTGTTCTTTTTAGAACTATTTTACAGCAAAAGGGGATTTTGTCAAGTGTATGTCGGCGAAAAGAAGATTTTCATCAATCAATTCCTTTCCTAATCACACATCATTTAAAACAATGCCGATTTCCAGCCAGGCATGACAGAACTTATACAACTGACTGAATATAATAATCTAAAAGATTATATATCCAGTCTTGAAGTGCTGAAAACTGAAATCCTATTGCTTCCGCTTTTTCTGTATTGATACTGTATTCCGTTACTCCGTTATAAGGTGCATCTTTCCCTGAATTGTCAATAATCGCTTTTGTCCCCGTTCTGCTTTCAACATACTCAATTATTTCTTTTATGGAAATCGTTCCCTTTGAACTGCCGTTAACTGCCCCTCTGAGATCTTTATCAACCAAAAAAGCCATAAACTTCCCAGCTTCATCAGAACGGATAAATCCGATCTGATCATCTAAATTATCGATATTCATTGGAATGGATTTCATGGTGTGTTCCACATAATACAATAATCTTTTTGTATAATCATCTTTTCCTATTACAAAGGGATATCTTACCGCAATCCAATTTTTATCCGAATATATCTGCCATAAAGCATACTCAGCCTGCCGCTTTACTCCCTCATATGGAAACGCTTCTCGGTTACACCACACCAGCTTTTGGGAAACTCCATTAAAATCCGATTCCATAGTATTTATATGCAGCGGCTCATATACCGCAGTGCTTGACATATAAATATACTTATCACAATCGACAGCTTCCATTACATACTTTATATCATTCGAACAATAAGCAATTTTATCAATTACAACATCATAATGCCTATTTCTCAAAGCATTTTTCATACTCGTTTCATCTGTTCTGTCAAGGATAATCCGCTTCACTTTATTGCCAAATTTATCTGCTGCTCTTCCTCTTGTGGCAATCGTGATATCATGCCCCTTTGCTACAAGTTCATTTACCATATGTATGCCAAAAAACCTGGTGCCGCCTATAATCAAAATTTTCAAACTTCCACCCCGCTTTGTTTCGATTTTCCACACCGATTGTATCACATAGCCGCCCATATGCCAATGGCAATATCAATACGAAAATTTTATCCTCTCCACCCATTCTGCCCATCCGGGATCTGCCTTCATTTCTTTCTCCACCTGGGAATAATCCGGATTGCACCAGAATGGCCAGTCCTCAGACAGCATTTCTGTTATCCTGACATGAGATTCCGCTGCACGGGCAGAGCCGGTAGTGGATTTCACAAAAGATACGAGCGGTGCTGTGAAAGCATGTTCACTGATCTTGCAAACTTCTTCCAGTTCTTTTGCGTGTTCCAGGGCCAAATCCAGAGAGGCAAATGCATCATCATGATATCCTCTTTCCCACTGAAGCCTTGAAAGATACAAATACAGTTGAATAAGCCTGCCATGATACTGCCCGAAATTTCCGTCATCACAAATCAGGTGGAAAAGAGAAATCGCTCCCTTGACCTTTTCTATGGGCATATCGCTTTCATAATGATGAATGCAGGTAATAAGGCCGTAGACCATCTGCTCGGAGAATTTGTCTGCCATTTTCAATAAAGCATCGCCTATATATTTGGCTTCTTCTTTGTCGTCGGCGGCAGCCGACAGCAGGATTTCCCGGGAATCTTTCAATTCCGGCATACGATTGGTATATGCAATGGCCTTGTCGTATTCTCCAAAATTTCTGTACAGAAGCACAAGAATGGAAATTGCCTTTGTGACAATCCTGTTATCTTTTGCGGATTCTACAAGATTCTCACAAATTTTGACGCTTTCCGTCCAGTATTGATTTTTTCGGTGGCGGTCATAATCGTGGCGGATATATCCTTCCTCATCATAATACAGCCACTCTTGATGCCGACGCCATCCGGCCTCGGACAGCGTATCCGCCAGCTTAATGAGGAGCCTTTCTTCCTGAGGGAATTCAGCCAGACCCTCCCGGAGGATTTCCACACATTCGTCCACCCAATCATCATCGGATCTGCTCTTTATGCCAAAACACAATGCGATAAAATTCTTATATCATTTTTCGTTTGCATCATATATCATAAGTTGAGTTCATCCGAATCTGCATAGTGGGCATTTCCATGGGACTCCAATCGGGATTCAGAACTTTTCTGTCGATCAAAATGCTTAAGGGAAGATCGGCCGCATTGACCATTCTTACGGTGCTGGCTATGCCGGGAAC